>CAZYRH010000046.1:0-16491 GCA_964650395.1 uncultured Ignavibacteriales bacterium | reverse complement strand
TGATTGGGGCATGGGTGCTGGCCCCCACCACTGCAGCCATCCCCACCAGGGCATATGCTCCTGGGCCAGCTATGCTTCCAGGCCAAATCATGTTGGCAACTGCTCCCACAGCCCCTCCCATCATGGCCCCGATGAACAATGAGGGCGCAAAGATTCCCCCTGATCCCCCCGAGCCAATAGTAACCGACACGGCGAGTATCTTGAGCACCATCAGGACAATCAGTAGGTGCCAAAGCATATCACCGCGTAGTGCTACGTCTATTGTCTCATATCCAATGCCGAAGACCTCAGGGAACCCTATAGCGATCAGGCCGACGATCATGCCCCCTAGGGCTGTCTTCAGCGGTTGATGAAGACGAATTTTGTCGAAAAGGTCTTCTAAGCCATATAAGGCTTTGATAAATACGACTGCCGCAATCCCAGCCAGCAGTCCCAGAACGGAGTACACAATTAGCTCCTTGGGGCTAACGAGGCTGTAGGCCGGTACCTCGAAGGCCGGGAAGTTACCAAGGAAGCGCCGGCCAACAACGGTTGCGGCGACTGAGGAGATAACAATAGGCGAGAACTGTGACACGCCAAAGTCCCCGAGAATGATCTCTACGGCGAACAATGCTCCGGCTACCGGAGCGTTGAATGTAGCTGCGATCCCTGCCGCCGCACCGCAGCCGACCAATGTCCGCAGCCGCCGCTGACTGATCTTGAGCCACTGCCCTATAGTTGAGCCGAGTGCAGAACCTATCTGGACAATCGGTCCCTCGCGTCCAACTGAACCGCCGCTGGCGATACACACCCCGGAAGCCAACATCTTAGCCACTACTACCCGTGGTCGCATTCGCCCTCCGTGAAGCGAGACTGCTTCCATTACCTCCGGCACGCCGTGTCCTTTAACCTCACGCGCGAAATAATAGGTTATCATGCCCACCACCAGTCCCCCAAGAGTCGGGGTGATAACCTTCCACCACCATGGGAGACTGCGGATATAATCCACTGTATAACTACTGTGCCACCAAGCAACAAGCTGACCAAAATGAATTAACTGGCGAAAACCAACAGCACACAGGCCACCAAGCAGCCCAATCACCAGCGCTGCCAGCATCATATAGAGATGCTCGGTCTTGCTGATTTCAGCCCGAAGCTGGTGCAGCCACGATTGAATACGTTGAGATAACTCTATGACAAAATCCAAGACGTCAGGTACCTGTGACTTTCATATCTTATGTTGTACTCACCATTTATGTTGGCCTAATGTAGCCGGCCCGGATTGAATGAGCAAGGCATTACTTTGCGACTGATCACTAGAGAGCTAATAATATCATTGCTAACTCAGTCCATTCTCGGCAAGAGATTACTGGAGCGCTTCTCGACGAAGAAGTCAATCCTTATTTCGCTGCAGCGAAACATGGACCTGGGTATAAACTGGGACCGCTCTTCAAGGAGGTATCCTGGAACGCGCCATCCCCCCCCCAAAGGCGCATACCAACCCACTGCTTGATTCGGTGTCCACTTTTCGACTGCAACTACTGCAAATGAACTTGACTTGTCGACCGATTTCGTTACCTTTTAGTGAAAAAGTTCACGAGATCGGACGCACTTGGATGTAGTAGAGGTATGATAATGCGGACCACAGCGGATGCAGTAGTTATCGGAGGAGGAATTATTGGGACAGCCGTTGCCTTTTTCCTGGCTCGGGAGAAGTACGGTCAGATCATCCTTGTTGAAAAGGAACCGCTGTTGGGCAGTGGGTCTACCTCTAAGGCCGCAGGCGGGATCAGGGCCCAGTTCTCTTCAAGAGTCAATATCGAAATGTCCATGCTGACGGAGAGGATCATGGGCAACTTCAAAGGGGAAACCGGCTCGGAGGCTTTATTCGATCAGGTCGGATACATGTTTGTGATAGAGGATGAAAACGATATTCAGCAGTTCAAAAAAGATTATGAACTACAAAGGTCGCTCGGTCTCAACGTAGATTTGCTCAAGCCGGAAGAAATCGAACAGTATGCTCCACATGTGCGCACCGATGACATAAAGCTGGCCACTTTTTGCCACGATGACGGACTTGGCGATCCGCATGAATTCCTCACGGGATTCGAGCAAGCGGCCAGAAAGTTGGGAGTTGAGTTCGAGTTTGAAGCTGAGGTCACGGAGATAGAGGTATTCAAAGGAAAGATTACCGGTCTTAAAACTGCCAAAGGCGACATAAGTTGTCCTCTGGTGATAAACTGCGCCGGCCCGCACGCAAAGTTGATAGGTAAGATGGTAGGTGCCGAGTTGCCCGTTGAGCCGATTCGGCGGCAGATTGTTACGACCGGCGAACTTGATTGGGTGAAGCCATTTTTCCCCATGGTAGTCGATGTCAAGTCCGGCTTATACTGTCACAAAGAGTCCAGAGGAATGCTGCTGGGGTGGGCTGACAAGTCGGTAAAGCCCTCGTTTGACATATCGATTGATCCTGACTATACCGACGCCATTCTTGAGAAAGCACTGCACCGTATTCCACAATTAGAAGAGGCTGAGATCGCCAACCAGTGGGCCGGATTGTACGAGACAACGCCCGACCATCATGCGATTATCGGCTGGGAACCGGCGGTCAAGGGGATGTTTCACGTAGCCGGATTTTCAGGCCACGGGCTTATGCAGTCATCTGCCGCCGGGTTGGTTACCAGTGAGATTATAAGCGGCAAAAAGCCTTCGGTTGATATATCACCTCTTTCTCCAGAAAGATTTACGACCGGTGTGATTGTAGACGAAACAAATGTTATCTGATAGATACTAAGACGTACGAACCAATACAATTACCAATAGGAGTGTCTATGAAGAAGCATCTATTAATCCTGGCTGTTCTGCTGATTTTGGCACCCTTGACGCAAGCGGCGGAACCGCCCCATGATGAGGAATCTGGACATGGCGAAGCTGGCTGCCCGGCGGATCGGGCGGCTGAGCTGGGGTACAACTCTTTTGAAGCGTTCCACAAGATAATGGCGCCTGTCTGGCACACCGCCTGGCCGGACAAGGACTACGACACTTTACTGACTGCCGGTCCGAAGTTCAAGGAAGCATTTGCCGGAATCGTCAAGATGGAACCGACTTTCAAGACAAAAAGCCGCAAAGAAGCGTTCCTGAAGGCGCGCGACAATTTCTCCAAAATCATAGAGACATACGCCGCCGCGGCTGAAAAAGGTGACAAAGAGACCGTGTACGATCTCATGCCGAAACTGCACGATGCTTTTGAGATGACCGCCTCGACCCTGTTGCCGGTTTCTTACCCGGAAATTGAAGCAGTGGCAGCTACGTTAAAACTTATCATGGAAACGTATCTGCCCAAGAACAACATGGAGGGTATAATCGGATCAACGGATACTCTTGTGTCCCAATTCGACAATCTGGCGGATACCACTACTATTCCAGATGAGCTACAAGAAAAGAAAAAAGAAATCCTGGCCGAGACTGCAGCTATGGAGAAGCTGGCCCGGCAGATGCAAGAATGTTGCAGTAAGAACGACATGGTGCACTACAAAGAACGTGCAACGGAGCTGGATAAAAAGCTAAAGGACTATTTCGAGAAATACATATAGCGGCAATGGTAGGGTGGCCCACCGCTTGCGGTGGATTTACTGAGAGACTCATCCCACCCAAAAGGGGCTTGTTGAAAAACATAGAAAGTGTCATAGCGAGGAGTCCGCCTGAGGCGGACGACGTGGCTATCTCGTTGTCATTAAATAGTTGAGATTGCTTCGCTGTCGCTCGCAATGACGAGAACGGGTCTTTTTCAACAAGCCCAAAGGGGTGGGGCACCTATGCTTCTTACTCTTCGTCCGATGAGAGGTCAAGCATCTTGGTTCCCTCGCTGTACTCGACGGAGCGGGGGGAGGTGATGCGCATTAACCGCTGCGTGACGTCTTTGATTTTGAGAGCTGAGGCTTCAATTGTTTTAAGCTTGGAGCGCAGATCCTCATTAAGATCGTCCTGATTAAGCAAAAGCAGTTGGACATTGCCCAGGATAGCCGTGAGGGGGTTATTTACCTCGTGGTTGACCGCCACGGCGGTTTCGACAATGGCGCTCAAACGTTCTTTATCAAAAGCTTCTTTGGTGGGGGCAAGCTCTTTTCCCAACCCCTCGGCGGCATAGTTAAGGGCCAGAAGTGCTGACAAAGTCTCAAGAAAGTCGTCCTCGGAAATGATGGTTCTCTCGCCCTCCTGCAAACCAATAACAGCCCCAAAGACCTTTGGTCCGTGCCGTAACGGTAGCGTAAACGAATGGTATGGCGCTTCGCCGCCAAAGGACAGGTAGGCCGAGACAAGGTTTTGGTCTTTGCGGAGGGTAGCAAAAAGCTCCTGCTCAAGCGAGACAAGCCGCTGGTGGCTGGATTCGGACTCGGCATGAGTGACGGTAACAATGACCTTGAAATCATCATCCCACAAAAACAACGCCGCAGCTTTGAGACCAACAAAAGCAGCCGCCTGGCTCAGCGCTCGCTCCGAGGTCTGGTTGAGATTCTCTCCCTTGGAAGCAGCTAAAGCCAACTGCTTGAGGATTTCGAATCTATCGGTGTTGCTTTTTTCCATTGCCATCATCGCTTTAGTTGACAATCCTGTTGAGCAAAAGCGGTGCCCCTACAAGAGAATCCCCGCTTCCATCAGTAGTAACGCGATCTTCTGTAAGGTACTGAAAAATCAGCCGTTTCACCAGACTTTTCTTTGCGCAAAAGATGAACAACCGTTTTCCGGGAGCTTTTCATTGCACCTCGATGCATATTTGGTTTGCAATTTACCGCTGTTAAGCATTGACTTTTTGAAAGAGCAGGGGTAGATTTTGAGTTTTCGCTGTAAGCAGCAAGGTACGAAGCGTATGTTAGATTCGATGGTACACGATAAATGTGGGATATTCGGGATATTCGGTCATACTAAGGCCGCCGAATTGACCTTCCTTGGCCTCTATGCTCTCCAGCATCGGGGGCAAGAGTCAGCAGGCATTGTTACCTCTGATAACGGGCTGATCCGTCTCCACAAAGGAATGGGCTTGGTATCGGAAGTATTTGCAAAAGAGGAAGTTCTGGCCAGGCTCAGTGGCCGAATTGCCATTGGCCATACCCGCTACAGCACGACCGGGGCATCATCGCTGATAAACATTCAGCCGTTTTTGATAACTAATCGCTCTCGCTACCTTGCCGTCGTGCACAACGGTAATTTGACCAACTCTTTGGGGCTACGGACCGATCTCGATGCCAAAGGCTCCATATTCCAGACTACTTCCGATACCGAGATCATCCTGCATCTGGCAGCCAAGTCAAGAAAGAGAACGCGAGTTGAGCGGATTTGTGACGCTTTGAAGAGAGTGAGAGGAGCCTACTCCTTGCTCTTTTTGACTGAGAACGCAATTGTTGCGGCTCGTGATCCGTACGGGTTTCGACCGTTAGCGCTTGGTAAGTATTACAAATCCTGGGTGGTGGCCTCGGAATCATGCGCTTTTGATCTGATTGGAGCCAGATATATCCGCGATATTGAGCCGGGCGAAGTTCTGGAAATATCAGCAGCCGGACTCAAATCGCTTCATCCGTTTAAGAAAACAAAACCGACCTGCTGCATTTTTGAATATATCTATTTCTCACGGCCGGATTCAATTGTCTTCGGAGAGAATGTGGACAAAGTTCGCCGCCGCTTGGGCCGCCTGCTGGCCCGCGAGTACCCCGTCGCCGCCGATATTGTCATCGGCATCCCGGACTCGGCCAACACGGCCACCTTGGGCTTTTCCGAGGAGTCAGGTATACCCTTTGAGATTGGGTTGATCCGTAATCACTATGTCGGTCGCACCTTCATCGATCCCCAGCAGCAGATCAGGGATTTGGACGTAAAGGTGAAGTTCAACCCTGTCAAGGGTGTTTTGAAAGGTCGCCGTGTTGTTGTCGTTGACGACTCCATCGTGAGGGGCACGACCTCGAAGAAGCTGGTTAAACTTATTCGTGAGGCCGGCGCCAAAGAGGTGCATTTTAGAGTTTCGTCGCCGCCGATTATTTCCCCGTGCTTTTTTGGGATCGACATGCCTACTAAAAGCGAGCTGATAGCATCTTACATGTCGGTTGACGAGATTGAGAAGTACCTTGAAGTGGATTCTTTGCGCTACCTTTCCCTTGAGGGAATGTTGTCTATGCCCTCTTTGCCGGACACCTCCTTCTGCGCCAGTTGTTTTTCCGGCAAGTACCCAATTAGAATTCCTCCGATCAATGGCAAGGACAGGCTTGAGATTAAGTCACCAGGCAAGGTCAGGTCTTAAAACGATCTCTGACACTTCTCATGTTTCCCTGGCTGTGGTCGATATCTTCGGCAAGAGATAACCGGTTGACAATTTTGAGATTAAAGGTATATTTTTTGTGTAGTCTGCATTACTGCTGAACTCATCGCTTGGCTCTACAACCAATCCAAAACCGGGCCATAGCTGCTGGAGGAAAAATGAAACCGGAGAGATTATTTAGCATTGGCGCTTTTGCCCTTTCAGTTATTGGTATATCACTGTTTTCTCTGGCTCAGCCCGTTTTTGCCGAAAGAGCTGACTTCTCTCCCGCACTTGTGCAATTGAAACCCCGAGCGTTGGCTCAGAAGTCGGCCTTTATATCTATTAGTCCCGATGCGAATGTCTCCCACGTTGTCGTCAAGTTCAGGGATGAGCTTCAGATGAGGTATCGGGGCGGCAGGCTGGTTTCCCCGTTTGGCATTTCCGTCAAAAAGGCCGAAGCGGCTTTGAGCCCATACTTAGGTTCACATTTCCGGCGCCTGTTTGGAAGCTTCCCGGAAGATGGACTGGATCGAGACAAACTGGCTTTACAGTTGAAGACAAAATATCAGCTCGCTGACCTGAACAGCTATTACCGGATTGAAGTCTCAGCTCCAGCCGAAGCGGAACGGCTCATAAACGAACTCAACGCTCTCGATATAGTGGAGATTGCCTACTTTGAACCGATGCCGGAGCCGGCGGGCGACATTGACCCACCGACGCCGGATTTTCAATCATATCAGGACTATCGTGAGGCAGCTCCTGATGGTGTTGACGCTGACTATGCCAACACTCTTCCGGGCGGCGACGGTACTGGTGTCAAAATAATCGATGTTGAAGGTGCTTGGCAGACTACTCATGAAGACCTTGATAAAGCGGTCGGTGGGATTATTGCAGGTGACCCATACAACAGTCAAAGTTGGCGCGATCATGGTACGGCTGTGATAGGTGAGATGATAGCCGGCGACAACGGGTACGGTGTTACCGGCATCTGCCCCGGTGCAGATATAGGCATGATTTCAATCGGCGGCTGGTCGACTACTGAGGCGCTGTACGCAGCTATTGATACGCTTCAGCAAGGCGACATGATTCTTATCGAGTTGCACGCCCCCGGCCCGCATTATGATTTCCAGTCGCGCCCCGATCAACTCGGGTATGTGTGTATGGAATATTGGCAGGCTAACTACGATGCCATTCAGTACGCCTGGGCTAAGGGAATTGTCGTGGTAGAGGCGGGCGGTAATGGGGCCGAGGATTTCGATGATACGATGATCTACGGCCAGCTTTTTGATACGACCTATCGCAACTCTCATGCCATTATCGTTGGCGCCGGTTATCCGGCATCATCGTCATACAATCTTCAGAAGCATGATTACTCGAATTACGGCTCACGTGTGAATTTGCAGGGCTATGGCTCCGGGGTTTACACTACCGGCTACGGCGGTCTCTTTGACGGCGATGGAGATGAAAACCAATACTATACGGCAACGTTCAGCGGGACATCTTCAGCTTCGCCAATTATCACCGGCACCGCCGCCTGCCTTCAAGGGTACAACAAGACTACCTACGGCGCCGCTCTTACCTCCGATAACATCAGGGATGTTCTTGTCGCCACCGGCACGCCGCAACAGGGTGACACATCGTTGCACATTGGCCCTCGCCCCGACCTGCAAGTTGCCATCGCAACCCTTACACCGCCGCCATCTCTGTACACCAACCCTATTCTCATTGACACTACAGTTACCGAAGGGGAGATGGGTGTGTCGGAACTGTGGCTTATCAACCGTTCTGCCAGCGACGCCTTCGATTTCTCCATCATTGATAACGATTCTCTGGCCAAGCTCGTGGAAGAAAACTGGCTGGTAGCTTATCCTCAAACAGGAACTGTAATACCGACCGACTCAGTCAAGATCGATGTCACGCTGGATGCTACCGTCATTGAAGATCGAGTGGAGAAGTATACTGGTGTTCTGGAGATTTCGTGGGGACCTTCCGGCGGTTCATTTGATTCGTTGATCCTTGTCCCGGTCTTCCTGGAAATTCCATGTCATGATACCACGTACAAGGCAGCCTCGTCAGATGAACCAGAAGGACCGGTTTACGAGTGGATTTCCGCCAAAGACCTCGGATTCAAAATCAGCAACAATTCTTTTACCAGTTCTGGCTCTAACCCGCTCGATGACGGTACCGCCGGTCCAGTCGGCATCGGCTTTGAATTCTGGTATTATGATGCAAGCTACAATCAAGTGCACATCGGGGTAAACGGCGCTATTTCGTTTACAGATACTGCCCTGAATATCAACGGCTATTTTTCCTCCCTGGAACTTCCTGGAGCACCTTTTGCTACTTTTGTTGCCCCCTTCTGGAACGATTTAATCTTCGACCCTGATCTTGTGCCTGAAGGCGGCGTTTATTTCTATCGCAGCCCGTCATTTGATACGTGCGCGATTGAATGGTACCATCCCGGCAATTTCAATGATCCTGGTGACACGACCATGAACTTTGAGATTGTCTTGAGCATAGATGGCAATATTTTTTTCCAATACCGGGATGTCGGCACCAGTGGGCTGGAGCAGACGGTACTGATAGGTATTTCCGAGCACGAGTGCCAGGCGCTGAGCTACTTCAATAGAGGTGACATTCCTGAAAATGAAGTGTCAAATTCTGAGGCGGTTCTTATCGAGAATACAACCAGAGTATGGATGCAATCTGGCGACATGGACGGAGCAACAGGCATCAACATTGGCGATTTGACGTTTCTGGTTGATTATTTGTTTAGAGGTGGTCCCCCTCCATATCCCCTGGAGACAGGCAATGTCGACTGTAGTGGCGATGTTAGTGTCGCTGACCTAACATACTTAGTCGATTACCTGTTCCGTGGTGGCCCTGAGACGTGCTTTTTTTGGCTCTATTACTGATTTGTTTAACGAAACCGCAAACGTAGGGCAGAATCCTTTAGTGAGGCTGTGACATAAGTCCACCGTCATCGCGAGTGACCGGAGGGAACGTGGCGATCTCAATCGTGCATCCATATTGGCAACAAGAGATTGCCACGTCGCTTCGCTCCTCGCAATGACGAATTCGGGAGCTTGCGCAATCAAGGATCATTCTTTTGTCACACCCTCCTTTTGCGGTTCTGCCAACTTATTTATTCCACCCATGAATAGGCAAAACCGCAAGGGGTTTTGCCCTACGGCGGCTACAGTTCTATTTTACAAAATAGCTTCGAATCCCTTCTTTAAGGTTTCGTATGAACGGGAGCCGATAAAGCGTTTGACTTCGTGTCCGTTTTTGTCGAGGAAAATGGTTTGCGGGATGCCGGTAGCGACCCGATACTTGATGAGGATGTTTCTGTCGGCCATCAACATGAGCCAGCGCATGCTGTATTGCTGAATGAATTTCTTTACCCTGGCAGGTGTGTCATTGACTGCGAGACTAATCACCTTGATTCCCTTGGGGGAAAATTCATTGTTGAGCTGAACTAAGCCCGGTACCTCTCGCCGGCATGGTCCGCACCAGGTCCCCCAAAAATTCAGCACTACCGGCTGCTTGCCGATCCATTCATCTGAACGAAACCTCTGGCCGGTGATATCGACAGCCTCAAAATGAATCACCCCTACCGCCTGCTGGTTGGCTGCTAAGGCGTTGGGATTACGGGATGACGGGTTTTGTTTGACGTCCGTTCTGTTGGACTGTTTGGAATCGCTACTGCAGGAGACAAGCGCTGCGAACAACAACAACCAAGAAAAAGACAGTAGATATTTCTTTAGCATATACAGTTACTCCTTTGTTAAGACACTATTTAAATTAACTATAATTGGTCTACTTGTGCAATAATATACAGCACCGATCAAAAAACACCGCTTTGCTTTTTTCATATATGGGTGGAATCAGTTCTTTGACTTTTCTTTATTTTGGGTGGATTCAGTACGGGTACTATCGTATTTGTAGTCTTTGACAAATGTCATAGCTTTCATCATGTCGTCGGTAGGTCGATAGCCGCGTATCACACCCAGCTTGGTGCCGTCCGGTTTCAAAAACCAGTAGGCAGGGTACCCCCTGATACGGAATTCATGTCGGGCAAGATTCTTTTCTGTGATCTTGTAACCGTCGATATTTAACTCTTGGTTTGAATCTCCATTCACCTTTACCGGGATAAAGTTAGTATTGACCATTTCAATAACCTCTGGCTGGGAGAAGACTTCACTATCCATTTTGTCACACCAACCACACCATTTGGCGGTAAAGTCGATAAAGACATGTTTGCTTTCGGTTTTTGCTTTGTGCAAACCAACATCGTATGGCATCCAATTAATCTCTTTATGATTGGTTGCTTTTTTGAGGGGCGTTTTGGGCTCGCCTTTCTTCTCTTGTCCGGCTCCCACGGTCAAAGCGAAAAAGCAAAGAAGAGCCGATAAACGTACCATAAATGTTGCGTGTTTCATAACAAAGCCCACATGTGTCAATCGCTTTCTTTCTTATACAATGGTCGAATAAAGGCGCTCGATTCTCCCAACAATTCTTTCAGGGAGTTGAGCAATTTGAAGTCAAGGCTGACTCTGTACTTTTTTGACTTAATGTACACCTCGGTTCCGTTTTCTTTCGTTGCCAGTAGGACCGGAGTGGAACCTTTGAACTGCTCCAGGGAGGCCAATGCCCTTTCTATCAGGGTATCGGAGCAGTCCTCAGTAACCTTTATAACCAGTTGACAGTTGAATCGTTCCATCAGCTTTTCCAAAGGCAGTACCTCGCCGGCAATAACTTTTGGGGCTTCTCCTTCACGTGTCGAAACCCGGCCAGTGACAAGCACTAACCGGTCAACTTCTACGAATTCCCGACTTTTTCCATAACAATCGGAAAACAGTATCAGTTCCACCCCGCCGGTATAATCCTCAAGGGTGACAAAGGCCATCATATTTCCCTTCTTGTCCAGCATCGTTTTTACAGCCGTGATAATCCCTCCAATTGTTATCTCACGGCCCTCACTGGCCTCGGACAAACGTCCGGCGGTAAAAGTGGTGAAGGAATTCAACTCATTGCGATACTTATCCAAAGGATGTCCGGAGATGTAAAAGCCGAGTATCGCTTTCTCCTGCGCCAGTTTTTTTGAGCTGGACCACTCTTCAACATTAGGCAGCTCAGGGGGCACTCTGTGGACTACTCCTCCATCATCGGCGAAGAGGTCGTGTGCGTCGGCCTGCTGGGCCACCTTATGGCCAAATTCCATCATAGCCTCAACCACCTCGTATTTTTGAGCACGATTCCCCGTTAGTGAATCGCAGGCACCGGCGGCAATAAGCGCTTCCAGTGTTCGCCGGTTTGTGGCGCGAAGGGGCACCCGGCTGACAAAGTCTGCCAGCGTGGCAAACTTTCCCCTGAGTTCTCGCTCTTCTACAATTGCCATAGTCGAACCCTCGCCGACATTTTTAATCGCCTGTAGTCCGAACCGGATTTTCCCGTCAATGACGGAAAAATTGATTCTGGATTCATTGACGTCGGGAGGTAGAACATCCACACCCAGGCGACGGGATTCTTCTAAAAGAACATAGATGCGGTCGGTATCATGTATTTCAGATGTCATGAGAGCCGCCATGAACTCTCTTGGGTAGTAGTATTTCAGCCAGGCCGTTTGGTAGGCGATGTAGGCATAGCAGGTGGAATGGGCTTTGTTGAAGCCATACCTGGCGAACGTTTCGATCTGGTTAAAAACCTCTTCCGATACTTGGCGATCAATCTTGTTCTTCTCAGCCCCTTCAAGGAACTCTTTTTTCTGCGCGGCCATCAAGGCGGCGTCCTTTTTCCCCATTGCTTTGCGCAACAGATCCGCCTTGCCCAAGGAATATCCGGCCAGAGAGTTGGCAATCTGGAGGACCTGTTCCTGAAATACGATAACGCCATAAGTGCTGCTGAGTATCTTTTCCA
The DNA here is from genome assembly GCA_964650395.1 of uncultured Ignavibacteriales bacterium. Taxonomy (GTDB): domain Bacteria; phylum Zixibacteria; class MSB-5A5; order GN15; family FEB-12; genus CAZYRH01. Next base: position 4,304 of record CAZYRH010000046.1, on the reverse strand, counting down.
ACTTGGGATGAGGATAGTTGATATTCTGGGCTCCCTTTTTGCGTTCGATATAGGTGTCAATCATTCCAGAGTCCAGTGGACCGGGCCGGTAAAGAGCATTCATTACGGTGATATCGGTGAAGTTTTCAGGGCGGAGCTTGCGCAGGTAGTCGCGCATTCCCGGCGATTCAAACTGGAATATCCCGACTGTTTCCCCTTTGGCAAACAGCTTGTATACCTCGGGATCGTCAAGTGGGGTCGTATTAATATCTATTGTTGTGCCGGGATGATTTTCATGAATCATCCTGACGGCATCGTCGATCACCGTCAGGGTGCGCAGCCCTAAGAAATCCATTTTCAATAGGCCGATTTTCTCGACCATTTTCATGTCGTACTGAGTGGTGATTTCGTCCTTGGAACCCTTGAAGAGAGGGACATAGTCGGTTAGCGCTGACGGTGCAATGACAACCCCCGCCGCATGGGTAGAGCAGTGGCGAGCCAAACCTTCGAGCGTTTGAGAAATATTGATCAACCGTTCGATCCGTGGATTGGATTTGACAAGTTCAGCCAGTTCCGTGACCTTCTTCAGGGCGCGTTCAAGAGTCATATCAACCGCAAAAGGGATCATCTTGGCTATTTTATCCACTTCGCCATAGGGGAACCCCAGCACGCGTCCCACGTCTCGCACGACAGCCCGAGCCGCCATAGTTCCGAACGTGATTATCTGACAAACATTTTCCTTGCCGTATTTATCTATCACGTAGTGGATGATCTTGTCTCGCCCCCGATCCGAAAAGTCGATGTCGATATCCGGCATCGAGACACGCTCTGGGTTGAGAAAGCGCTCAAACAAAAGCTTGAAGGCAATCGGATCGATATTGGTGATCTTCAGGGCATAGGAAACCAGCGATCCCGCCGCTGAGCCGCGCCCGGGGCCAACAGGAATTTTCTGGCTGCGCGCATAGTCGCAGAAGTCCTTCACAATCAAAAAGTATCCGGCATACCCCATCTGCATGATGACGCCGAGCTCGTAATCTAGGCGTTTTTTGATCTCATCGGTGATCTCGCCGTAGCGCTCTTTAAGTCCTTCCAGGCAAAGGTGTTTCAGGTAGGAATCGGCATCAACAAAGGCTTTGGGAAGAGGGAAGACCGGCAAGAGCAAGCGATCCAACTTCAATTCGAGGTTGCATGCTTCGGCGATGCGAACGGTGTTTTCCATCGCGGGCTTGAAATCGCCAAAGAGCTTCTCCATCTCTTCGGCTGATTTGAAATACAATTGATCGGTGCTGTAGTGCATGCGGTCACGATCTTCGACAGTTTTGCCGGTCTGGATGCACAGCAGGGCGTCATGCGCTTCCCAATCTTCCTGCCGCAGATAGTGACAGTCGTTGGTCACAACCAGCGGTATACCTGTCTCGCGGGAAATGGCTTCGATCTTGGGAATGAGCATCTGTTCCGGTTCCAAGCCGTGGTTTTGAATTTCCAGATAGAAGTTGTCCTCGCCGAAGATTTCCCAAAGCTCCCGCGCCGCCGCCACGGCGCTTTCAATGTCCCCCTTGAGAAGATACCAGCTCACCTCCCCTTTCATACAGGCCGAAGTGGCCAGCAACCCCTCGGAGTGCCGGCGCAGCAGTTCCTTGTCAATGCGGGGCCGGTGATAAAAACCTTCCAGAAATCCGGCTGAACTAAGTTTCATCAGGTTTTTATATCCGGTCAGATTCTTAACCAGCAAGACTAAATGAAACCCGCTATCGGGAAACTTACCGGAAGGCTTTTTATCGAAACGACTTCCGCCGGCGACGTATGCTTCGGTGCCGATTATCGGTTTGATACCGGCCCGGACAGCCTTTGTATAGAATTCAATGGCGCCGAACATGTTGCCGTGGTCAGTTATAGCCAGAGCAGGCATCTTGTACTGTTTGGCTAGCTCAATAACGGCGTCAATACGGCAGGCGCCGTCAAGCAGCGAATACTGACTGTGAGTATGTAAATGAACGAAGTTTGAGAATTTCACGCTATTCGTTTACCTTGTTTCTAACAGGATCGAACCGGGTCAAGCTTTTTGCGAAAACAAAGAACCTTCCTTTAGCTGCCAACGTCGGTCAAACAGTATGTTGTTGTTCGTTCACTTGTAGTTTACCCCAGCCCTTGGACTCAAGGTGCGGCTAATTCAATCGACCGTCAATTGCTTTTTCCGTTTTTTATTGTGAGAAGCGGACCGGCAGGCCTCTCCGAGACCTACCCTACCTGTGCTTCATCTCCGTAGTCTCAGAAATAACCGCCGCGCCCACCGAGTCGCCCCAGACATTGACGGTCGTCCGGCATCTGTCCAAAAACCAGTCAATCGCCCAGATGAGACCGATTCCTTCAAGGGGGAGACCGACCGCCTCCAAAACGATAACCATCGTTACCGTTCCAGCTTCAGGTATCCCAGCCGCTCCAATCGAGGCCAGCGTCGCTGTTAAAAAGATCACTACCTGCTGGCTGATGGTTAGCTCGATGCCGAAAATCTGGGCGATAAACAACGCTGCCACGGCTTCATACAGGGCGGTGCCGTCCATGTTAATGGTTGCTCCCAAAGGGAGAACAAACGCTGCCGCCCGGCTGTTGACCCTGTTTTTTTCTTCTACGCATTCGATGGTTATCGGCAGCGTTGCCGCCGACGAAGCGGTGGTGAAAGCGGTGGCCAACGCTTCTCCCATGTTCCCAAAGTAGCGCAAAGGTCTTTTGCGGCCCAAAAGCCGTAAGATCAATGGCAGGATGATAACGGCATGGATAAGCAAACCAGAGATAACGGTTAGGGCGTAAAGGCCTAATCCGGCTACCAGCTCATCAACTGAGTCGCGCTTTTCAGCTACGATCCCACCGATCAGCGCCAAAATTCCGACCGGCGCAAAACAGATAATCAGGTGGACGATCTTCATAATGGCTGCGTTCAACCCGACAAAGAAGTCGATAACGGGTTTCCCCTTCTCGCCGATTGCCGTTAGTACCCCGCCAAAAACAAGAGAGAAGACGATAAGCGGAAGGACTTGTCCTTCGGAGGCTGCTCTGAAGATATTATCCGGGATGAGGCTGACTATTACGTCTATAAAGGTCTTTTGTTCACTCTCGGCCACCCGCTCGGGGATGTAGGCGCCGAAGCTTTCCACACCGGAACCGGGCTGGATAATGTTTACAAGAATAATTCCTATCAGCACCGAAAAGCCCGTGGTGGCCAGGTAGTATAACAGAGTTTTCACCGCGGTGCCGCCCAGTTTGCGGATGTCTCCCAAAGACGTCACCCCGACAATCATCGACGCCACAATCAGCGGCACCACTACCATCCTCAAGGCGTTAAGAAAAATCGTCCCGATAAATCTGATCTTGAGCAACATGTCTCCGAAGAAGTATCCTCCAACGGCGCCCAGAACAGCTCCGACAATCATGCCAAGAAGAATAATGTTACCGGTTTTCCTACCCATGCCTCCACCAAGCGTGAGATTGTTGTGTTCGCTGTATGAGTGAGTATACGTACGAGACTTGATACTTACAACTTAAAAGCGACAGGCGTTTTCGTGCTAAGAAAGCCTGTAACCACGCCTGAGCATGATGGGTTTTTCATAATCTCTCAGATGTGCTCTACTTGACCACCTGTCAGGTCAAATCAGCAAGGATGATACAAAGGGCAATAATGTTGGCTGTGTAATTACTACGTTTTCTATCTTTTTTGTTGACATTTATATCGAAGATGTTGTAAAATAGTTCTAATAGTGGAGGTATGAAGGCTGGTGGCTCTGGCACTGAGAAGAAAAGCCGGGGTTCCGTAAGTATGGAGACAGGGGATCCTTCCTATGAGTAATAAGCACAGGAAGCTCAAGTTGCCTGGCAGAAGAAGCAGCGCGGTAGAACCTACCGCAATGTCGGGACATTCCAAACGCACCTTTGTGATGCGTCGATTTGCCAGGGAAGTTACGCGTGTGGCGGGAAGATACTCCAAACGTCAGCGGTGGGAGGATCGGTTGCAGGAGAGCGAGGAATTTAGTTCCAGTCTACTAAGTAATTCTCCGTATCCCATAATAGTCATCAATCAGGATACTTCAGTTAGATATGTGAATCCCGCGCTGGAAAAGCTAATCGGCTTTACTTCTACGGAACTTATGGGCAGAAAAGCCCCATACCCGTGGTGGACGGAAGAGACATTGCAGAAGACCAAGAGAGACTTGGCAAAAGCTATACGCGAGGGAGCACAGAAGCTTGAGGAGCTTTTCCAAACTAAGGATGGAGAGAGATTCTGGGTTGAGATAACCTCTGCGCCAATAAAAAGCGATGACAAGCTCAAGTAT
>CAZYRH010000045.1:3928-16614 GCA_964650395.1 uncultured Ignavibacteriales bacterium | reverse complement strand
ATCAAACTCTCCTTCTGAAGGCTCATCCAGGAATATGGTGGTCCAGCTGCCATTGGCCAATGAAAACCAACCGGCACTGCCACCGGGGTAGTATGTATTTGGGTCACCTGCTTTCTGATAACCAAACCTGGCCCAAACTGAATAGCTGCCTTCGGGCTTGTTGTAAATCCGCGCCTCAAGTCTCTTAGAACCATCCCAAGCCGATCCTACGGGCGCCCAAATCGCTTTACTCCAAAACTCATAATCGCACTCGTACTCATAGTACCCATGGTGATAGGCAACGTATTTGAGGGTACCATTGTCCCAGTAAAGATCGAAAGGATATTTAGTCTGATCCAATCTGCCAACCTGGTTACACGCGGTATCCGCATAGGTGATCGCCACAGTGTCGGGCGAGGTGGCAAAGCTCCAGCCCTCCAGAGTCTTGTCGAAATTGAAATAAACTGTGTCAACGGCAAGTGCAAATTGCCCAGGTAGTTGTTTTGACCTTTGGTTATCTGCTTGGACTAGTTCTTCCATAGGCGATGGAGGCGGGATTACAGAGACTAGATCGGTGGCAAACAACTCCAGGGGACTGGCAATCACCGTTAGCACAGCGACTAATACCAATGATAACTTCATGTAGTTAGGGACAAAGGTTCTCATAAGATTAAGCTCCATCAACATTAAGGACTACTGTGATGTCTCAGAAATACATGCTAATAAAAAAAGCAGCAAATTAAATCGTGGCATGGGCATCTTGCCCATGATTCACGGGCATGATGCCCGTGCTACTGCAAAAGAATATGTGAACATATATTTGGGACGCAACACTACTTCCTTCTTTGACAAAAAATACTTACCCACCTTTTAAGTTAACATATCCTGCGTTTTGGTCAAGACCAATATTTGAACAGAATGCACCTGCGAAAGAGGGGGCTGCTTTTTATTCTTTACTTACCAAAAAACGCCAGTACCTCCGACAACATCGAATCCCTGTTATGTGAGTTCATGACAAAGATAGTTGTATCCGGTCGTTGCTTGACCTGCTGGATAATACCGCCACCTTTAAGCGCAATAGTTGCAATCAGGGGTTTTTTAGAATCCAAAGTCTCTTCTAAGAGAGTCCTGAACTTCTCAGATAAGCATTCCATTTTTCCGATTTCATCAATAATTATCAACCTGCTCGCTGGACCAAGGAAATCAATCGCCTCAAGAAAAGCTTCAAAGCCGGTAATATCCACGCGATATTTCCCCACTCTGAAGGAACTCTTGACGTCAACGTGGGAGAGTATCTGTTGTGTCCCGTCAAAACCGACCAACTCAAATCCCTTTCGAACGCCACCCTCTCTGATCTCGTCAGTATAGAAACCTACGGGATGGAGAGGTTTCAATGCCTCGGAAAGCTTCTTGATAAGCGTTGTTTTGCCAATACCGGGAAGTCCTGTGATGAGAATATACTTTCCTATTGACTCCATATTTGCGTTCCTGTATGCTTTGCGGCAATTACAGTCAATACCTAATTGCTCAGTTGCTTCGGTATACTTTATCCAAGTAGTTAACCATAAACTGTGCCACAATAATCGTAAAATCACCCCTGCTGCGCAACCTACCCTCCTCAGAATTCGTCAATTACTTCAGCACCTTCCTGACAACAAACTCAATCAAGGAATCTTGATCGTAATTGTACACCCCTGAATGGACGATAATTGAAAGAGTGTTTGCAAATTTGCGGTCAAGTACGCCGTCCCTGGCCAGTCATCAGGCGACTTTGCCGGTATTAGCTTACCCGGCCAACCATTGGCGAAAGGACGCGGACATTGACAAAATGAGATATGTTTGTACATTTTAAACAGGTAGTAACTATGCCTTACTCAGGGGTCAAATGAAGAAACTCATCTACTTTTTCATTTGCGTGCTTTGCGCCGGCGAGATCGAATCTAAGGTCTCAATTAATATCGAAGGCGTTCAGTGCGCCTCTCCCGGACAAGAAGTTGAATTGACAATAACCCTTGAAAACCCACCACCCGGTTTTGAAATGGGAGGTTTCGACCTCCTGTTAACATACGATTCGGCTCTCTGTTTTCAGACTACCGCATCGGGCCAGCTTCTTGTTGACTGTCAGTGGGAATACTTCACCTTCACCCTGAGCGAAGGCCCCTGCCTGCGAATTGTCGCAATAGCTGACATCAACAATGGCCCTTACCACCCAACCTGCTATGGCGATTCTCCCGGTGAGCTGGCCAATATGACGTTTCTCGCACCTGGCAACCCGCCGCCGGGACAGGATTTCTTGTCAGTACAATGGATCTGGTATGACTGCGGCGACAACACTATTTCCTCTCTAAACGGCGATACCCTCTTTGTCTCCGACGACGTCTACGATTTTGACGGCCACTCTCACTTCATTATCACCCATGATACTACCTTCCCGACCATATTCGGCGCCCCTGACGAATGCCTCACTGACAGCAGTGGGGTGGCTCGCGCCATTGACTACTACAATGGCGGTGTTGAAATCATAGTGCAAGACACTGTAAATCCAGCCGTAATCTGCCCCGATGACATAGCGTTTCTTAATGATCCCGACCTGTGCGGCGCGGTAGTAACCTTCAGCGCGACAGCGAGTGACAACTGTCCCGGTGCGACGGTTTACTGCTCGCCCGCTTCTGGAACATTTTTCGACGTTGGGACGACACCCGTTACCTGCATTGCGGTCGATGCCGCCGGTAACGCCGACACGTGCTCTTTTGACGTCACCGTAATCGATACCGAAAATCCGGTCGCCAACTGTGCTCCTGACATAACGGTCGGCAACGATTCCGGTCAGTGCGGAGCGGTGGTGACCTTCAGCTCGACAGTAAGCGACAACTGTCAAAGTTCGGTCTACTGTACACCAGCTTCAGGAACATTCTTTGTCATTGGGATGACATCGGTCACCTGTTTTGCGGCGGATGCCTCCGGTAACGGCGACATTTGCACCCTTAACGTAACGGTCAACGATACTGAAGTTCCGGCAGTCAGTTGCCCGCCTGATGTAGTCGTCGGCAACGATCCCGGTCAGTGCGGGGCCGTAGTGAACTTTGACATCTCAGCGTCTGACAACTGTGCCGGCATAATTGTGGCGGCAGAGCCACCTTCAGGTTCCTTTTTTATGATCGGTACGACCCCTGTACAAACGATTGTAAGTGACCCCTCCGGAAATGCTGACACCTGTCAATTCAACATGACAGTCAACGACACCACGAAACCGGTCGTTGACTGCCCAGCCGACATCGTCGTTCCAAATGATTCCGGTGAGTACGGTGCTATCGTGAGTTTCAATGTGCCTGCCTCCGATAACTGCCCTGAAGTCAGTGTATCGGTAAATCCTCCTTCCGGCACGTTATTTCCAATTGGCACAACAGCGGTTGAAGCAATTGCCATTGACGCGGTCGGGAACGCTGATACATGCAACTTCAGTGTAGTTGTAACACTCAATGACCCCGATGGCGATGGACTACCTGATTGGGCTGATAACTGCCCCCAGGATTATAATCCCGGCCAATTCGACACAGACGGCGACGGCATTGGAGATGCCTGCTGCTGCGTAGGCATCCGTGGTAATGTGGATGGAGACCTCGAAGATTCAATCAACATCGCCGACTTAGTCGCACTTGTAAGCTACTTGTTCGGCAGCGGTGAGGTTCCCCCCTGTCCTAATGAGGCCAATGTCAACGGTGACCCAGGTGATAGGGCCAACGTTGCTGACCTGACTTACATAGTCGACTACCTCTTCCGGAGTGGGCCACCACCACCACCATGTCCGTAGTCAAATCTGCTCCCCGTTTGCTCAACTCTTCAAGTTGTAAAAGGCATTAATACCAGGATAAATGGCGTTTCGACCCAGTGTCTCCTCAATGCGCAACAGTTGATTGTATTTGGCAATACGGTCAGTGCGGCACATCGAACCGGTCTTGATCTGCCCTGCCCCGGTAGCGACTACTACGTCCGCTATAGTCGTGTCCTCCGTTTCACCGGAACGGTGCGACACCACTGCCGTAAAGCCGGCCTTTTGCGCCATAGCGATGGTGTCAAGCGTTTCTGTCAACGTGCCGATCTGGTTGAGCTTTATCAGGATTGAGTTGGAGGACTTTTCCTTGATGCCGCGAGCTAAACGTTGGGGGTTAGTAACGTACAGATCGTCACCCACAATCTGGATTTTGGAACCTAATTTCGCCGTTATCTTCTGCCAGCCTTCCCAATCATCCTCGGCGTGGCCGTCTTCGATTGAAATGATAGGATACTTGTTGCACAGACCGGCGTAGTAGTCAACCATCTCTTCAGGGGAGAGTTTCCTATTTTCGGCAGCCAGGTTATAGGTGTTGGTCTCAGCGTCATAGAACTCGGTGGAAGCCGGATCAAGAGCGATCATGATCTGCTTACCCGCCTCATAGGCCGAGCTGCCGATGGCTTCCATAATGACCTCCAGCGCTTCTTCATTGGACTTTAGGTCAGGCGCAAAGCCGCCCTCGTCACCGACGGCTGTGTTGTACCCTTTAGCTGAAAGAACCTTCTTCAAATGAACGAAGACCTCCGCCCCCATCTGCAGCGCCAAAGAAAAGCTCTCGGCGCCCACCGGCATGATCATGAATTCCTGCAGATCGACATTGTTGGGGGCGTGCTTGCCGCCGTTAAGGATGTTCATCATCGGTACTGGTAGAATCTTACAGTTGCAACCGCCGATGTACTCATAAAGATGCATTCCCTGCGATCCAGCAGCCGCTTTAGCGGTGGCAAGAGAAACGCCAAGAATGGCGTTGGCCCCGAGCTTGCTTTTGTTTTCAGTGCCGTCAAGGTTAATGAGAAAGTTGTCGAGTTCCACCTGGTCAAACGGATCAATACCCCCTCTGATTAAAGCCGGACCGATCTTCTCGTTGACGTTGGCGACAGCCTTGGTAACTCCTTTACCGAAAAAGTAGTTCTTGTCGCCATCTCTCAGCTCGACAGCTTCATGAGCGCCGGTTGATGCACCGGAGGGGATAGCGGCCCGGCCAAGGGCACCATCAGTCAAACGGACTTCAACTTCTACTGTCGGCGTGCCCCGGCTGTCGAGAATCTGACGGGCATGTATAGATTGATAGTCAGACATATTTGAATCCTTTCCCTAAACTCTTTTTGCCGAACTTATCATTCCAAGAACTGAAGAGCAAGCAATATGTTTTTATCGGGCATACTCTACAGGTATAGGTCGAATCCCCCATGCTCTGACCGGTATGTCGACTTTAATCTGTTGGGTAATAACAGGATGTATGTTGGCAGGCAATTTGATTACCTGTCTTGCTGAAAGGTTCATCTTCTGAAGAACACCAGGGTCAGCGGATTAAAAGAGGCTGACCTGGGGCCGGCTTTGTCCGGCCCCTTTCTATTTCATCCGTCTCGCAGAAAGACAATTCTATTGAAACCGCATAACACACAAGGGCCGACCTACTCACTTAAAGCCTCCCCGCCACCGCCTCAGCGACCTCTAGCGTGGTGTTGCTCCCGCCCATGTCGTAGGTGCAAACTTTACCTTCTCTTATAACCTGGGTTATCGCCTTCTCCAACGAAAGCGACTTGTCGCCCTCGTTAAGCCAATCGAGCATCAATTTGACAGAGATAAGCATCGCCATGGGATTGACCTTGTACTGACCGGCATACTTGGGCGCGGAGCCGTGGGTAGGTTCAAAGACGGCATAGTTATCACCGATATTGCCCGACGCCGCAAACCCCAGCCCGCCGACAAGCTGGGCGCACAAATCTGAGACAATGTCACCAAACATATTAGAGGTGACGAGAACCGAATAGTCGAGTGGGTTCTTAATCAGCCACATGCACATAGCATCGATATTCGTCTCCCACAGCTCAATACCGGCATAGCCCTTGGCTATCTCTCTGGCGGTTCGTACCATGAGGCCAGAGGTTTCACGGATAACATTCGGCTTTTCAACGACAGTCACGGTCTTGCGTCCGGTCTTTTTGGCGAATTCAAAGGCATCGGTAACAATGTTGCGGCAGGCCTTTTTGGTATTGATGCGCAGTGAGACAGCTATTTCATCGCTGGGGGTGCTGTCAAAACGCGACATCTTTTGGTTGTGCTTTTTTACCACCTTACGGACTTCATCCGGCAGCGGGAAAAACTCCACGCCGGAATATAGGTCTTCGGTGTTTTCCCGAAAAACGACAATGTCGATTCCATCTTTATAGTTTAGCGGATTGCCCGGGTAGGCCTTACAGGGGCGAAGGTTGGTACGCAAGTTAAGCTCCTGGCGCAGTCGGACAATCGGCGAGGAGTAAATATGCCCTTTGCCCTGCAATTCCGGGATCAATTCCCGTTCGGCCTCTTCTTTCGGCTTAGAAGTAATAGCGCCGAACAAAGCGCAGTTGGTATTTTTAAGAATCTCGATAGTGCGGTCGGGAAGCGGATTGGCTTCGGTTCTCCAAAACTCCCAGCCGATATCACCGTGGATGTACTCAGCGTCAAAACACATCTTATCTAATACGATTCTTGCAGCTTCCATCACATCGTTACCAATGCCATCACCTGGAAGCCAAGCAATCTTGTATTTCGCCATTGAGATCAGCTCTCCTCTAAGGTTTAGAGATTGAAGGTAAAATTGAACATGTGAGATGTCCCCAGATTTCCGGAGAAGGGAATAAATGCATAATCGACAGTCAGGTTACGACGGGTAAACGACACTCCGGCTGTGAAGCCTTTGGTGTCGTAGTTGAACATATACCCAGTGCGAAGCATAAACTGCTCGTGCAACCGAGCCTCGGCGCCAGCATGCAGGTGCAATTTGTCATCCAGGACAACCATGTCAAGCGCTCCCAAATACGACTGATAGCGGTAGGACCCACCCAACCTATAGGTAATCGGAAGTGGGATATCTCGCGAGCCACGTAGTCCCTGTTTCTCCAGATAAAAGTCCGAACCGATATTTGTGACCGAAGCACCGAAGTTCACATTATCCCCAGCCGTCACCAGCAGACCGACATCTACATTAAACGAGGAACCGCGCCAACCTTCGATCTTTTCAATAAACCAGCCCACCCCAAAGCCGGCAGCAATTCTATCCGATATCCTGTACGCCAGGCCTGCTTTGAATGACACATCATGCGCATCAAACAGTTCTTCAGGTTGAAGGGCGGGGTACAGTCGAGCCTCCAACTCATCAACAGCAGCAAAACGTATACCTCCATGCATATAGAGGCGCGATGACATGTCGGCAGCGAAGTACGCCGTCTCAAGGCGGATGTTTTCCCAGTAGGCGGTGTGGCCGAAGGAAGTCGTGAATTTCGTCACGCCGGCGGCTGTCGCAGGATTGAATCCGGTTCCATTCGGGTCAGCGGCAATAGAAACGAAAGTCGCTGCCATGCCTGCCGGGCGGGCACCGTTGTCGCTTTTGAGCAAAGCAAGTCCGCCGGCGGCATAGACAGAGCCGGCAAGTTGGAAACCGGCTGCTGCCACAAGACAAAGTTTTACAAACCTATTTTTCATCGTTCACCGATTTCAAAACAACAGGTCGAACGAAAAGATATGCTCCGAACCCTCATCGACCTTATCGGTTGAAAAAGCGTAGTCAATTGCCAAGATATGTTTCCCAATGTTAAAGAGATAACCGGTACCAGCAGTAAATCGCCCGTCCGAAAAGCCGCCTCTGAGAGCAAATTCAGGGACAACAAGGTACTCGGCTCCGGCATGGAAAAACGGATCCTGCTTTTCATTTTTCAAAATATCCCCCGCTATAAGCAGTTTACGCCCGAAAAAGCGCGCCGAACCTCCCAGACCATACTCAACGGGTACTTTGTCATCTTGTTCGGAACTCAAGCCGGAGGGACCGATATAGTTCCGGTTGTTCCAACGGTATTCCGCGGCGAAGTGCTTTACCGTCATCCCCACCCGAATATCCTGTACCGGCCAGATGTCCCTGGTTTCACGACTGAAAAACTGATTAATGTATAAAATAAGTCCGATATCAAAACTCACCGAAAACGCCGTCATTTCTGCGAAGGTAGCGTGAAGGTAGCTCGCTTTGATGCCAACTGACAAATTGTCCTCGAACCTCTTGGCAAAAAGAACGCTAAAGGCATGATTGTTGAAACTCAGCGTTTGGCCACGATCCCTTCCCTCGGAGTCGCGCTCGGCGACTTCTCCTGATCCCGCGTACAGCCAGTTGACACCGATCACTGATTCACCCCTGGCCGGAAACATGACTGTTACATAACCCAGGGAACGGTCCAGCGCCAGCACTCGGTATGAAGAAGCAAACAGAGGTCTTTTCAAATCGGCCAGTCCGGCCGGATTAAAGAGCGGCCCTGCTCCATCGTCTGATATAGCCAGGTATGCACCCCCCATGGCAGTGGGACGTGCTCCTACGGGTACCTGGAAAAAGGCACCGGCATAACCACCGTCACCTTCTTCAGCTATCACCGAAGAACCAAGCAGTAGGGCGAGTAACACAGCGCAATGAATCAGTCTTCTTATCATGCGAACCTCATGGTATTACTGCAATCTTGCCCCAACGAACTTCCCCGGTTGAGTATTCAACCTTGAAATAGTATATACCCACCGCCACCTTTGCCCCCGATGCATTTGTTCCATCCCAGGTCGGCCTCTTTCTCAAAGGTCCTCCACTATGATATGTTCCCACTGGGAAGAACTCATTATCAATGACCCGCTTCACAAGGTTCATGGCGAAATCATATACCTCAAGCGTGACGTACACATCATTCTCAACGACAAAATGAAAATCAACCGCCCCACCGCTTGAGTAACTGAACGGTATCGGGAAAGCATACACTATATCGGACGGTGTTTTGGTGTCAATGTAAAAGAAACTGGTGTCGGCAATCAGCGTGGACAGATCCAATCGTACGGTGCGATCTGTCGTACCCACCCAGAGAAAATGATCAATAACTTCGACAGCAATAACAGAGTCATTGGGGAGAATCCATTGATTCCCGGCAGCGTCCACCAGATCAATCGTTCTCCAGGTTCGCCCGGTATCTTGACAATTAAACAAAAGCCCGCCATTGGTCGCGGCAAATACCGAATCGCCTTTGAAGGCAAAGTCCCAAGCGAAGGCGCCTGGATACACCGCCTCCCAGCGTCGCTCGAATCCGACCGCCTGTTCCAGAGAATCAGGATGGACAATGTTGCCATAAGAATCAACCGGCACCACAAGCCCGACTGAGATCGCTTCCGAGCCGGAATGAGTAGGGCGATTGGATACCCACATGCGGGCAGATTCATCGCCTATATACTGCACTCCCAGAGCCGGTATAAAATCACCGGTGATGCCCGGCACATTAGATGCAAAGTTGACAACGAAATCCGCTCCCAGCGAATCGGTGTTCACCCGGTATATTTTGTACTCTTGACCACGGTTATTGGAAATGGCAAAACCGTTGTCGCTGCCAATAAAGATAGTATCGTCCTTGACTTCCATCACGTTGATATTTTCATCGAGAAACTTGTCAGTGCTGGTGCTGTCCTTCACTTCATAGATAAAAGAGGGGTTGGTGCCGTCTCTGGTAAAACGTATGCCGGCCTCGCCGACCGCAAAGGCGGAATCGCCGATGAAACTAATATCGTTGGTGTTCACACCCCATTGCATTGACTGCCAGAGAGTGTCGGTTTCTTCTGGTGAAACAAGCGTGTCATTGTACGACCGAAAGACCACCGGTGTGCCTAACGGTGTCAGGGGGCGGTTCACAGTCCAGACAACCAAGGAGTCAAGGATCATACCGGTTGAGTCATAAAACAGTTGCGTTTTGACACGAATTACTTTTATCGAACTGCTATCACCTTCAGAAAAGACATCAAAGCGAGAGGAATCAATCTGACCGATTGAATCCAAATACATCGTGATCAGTCCCGAATCAGTGCCGACTCGCAGCGTATCAGCCAGAGCGTTAAGAGCGTGCACCACGTTGCGCCTGTTATCTGACGTCGTATCTGACGAATCGACATAGATATGGCTCCAGGTCTCGCCGGTATCGACAGACACAAACAACCCCGCCTCTTCAGCGGTCATATATAGCCGCTCACGGATAACAGTAAAGCCAGAGATTTTCTTGTCCAGCCCAATCACATCTGTAAAGGAAGAGAGTGCTATGTAAGTATCGCCTTGATCCGTTGAAACAGCCAGGCCAGTGGAAGCTCCATCCTGAGCAGCCATCGTGCCGACAAACAGCTTCCCGCTAAAATCTATCAGAGCCGAAACATACGGGCCGGGAAGCCCGTCAGATTCGAAGCGGGAGATGAAAGGAGCGCCGCTGGTGATTCCCCTGGTGACGCCATTATTACCGGCGAAGAATACAAAGCTACCAACAGTGTCATCGCATAGATTGCAAAAGGCAATTCTATTGATCCGTTTTGAGAAGGGCTTTTCGCGAGGTACAGCGTAGACATATTGATATACTCCTCCCGCCGTTCCGGCCCAGACGAAGAGCGAATCGCCATGCGAGGTGTCGGCGACACATGAAAAGTACCGGTTGCGTTCCCGGAGGGTATCCTGACCTTTGTAGGTATTCACGAAGTTTGCTGAATCACTGGCAGATGAATAAATCCTCCGCCAGTTCATGCCACCATCCTGAGATGCCACAAATCCACCCGCAAAGGCTGTGAAAAACAGCCAATCCATGCCGCGATCAACATCGTCATGGCCGGTAATGTCAAAAATGGTCCGATATGCACCCCAGACATAAGGAACGCCAAGTGCTTCAAAGTCGACTTGAATCCAGTTGTCGCCGTTGTCGTCAGAATAGGATAAACCGTCAGAGACGGAAAGGTCATCAGCCGTATCATTAGTAGCGACCCAAATCCGTCCGTTCACGGAATACAGGGCCGAAATGTTGTCACTCACTAAGCCATTGGAGGCATCGTACAGCAGCCAGGTGCGGCCGGAGTCCATAGAGAAATTAAGACCCTCGCCGGTAGCAAACCAAACCCCACCGTTGTGCTCGATAACACCGATGACCGTGTTGCTGGCAAAAACCGTGTCCGGCTCATCAAAGAAACTGGCCAGCTCAGCCATAGATGGTGTGGACAACAGCACAATAATAGCCGCTGTGAAAACCACGCTCTTAAAAGAGGCGACGCTCCCCAAAAAATAACCGCACACGCTAGGGTAAGTACCCCTTGTCCGGCGACGATGTGCGGCCTCAGTAGTCAAAGTTGTAAAATCCAGTATGCTATTCTGACATTATTCCAGTCAATTTCGTATCGATAATACTCACCACCTCCGACAATAGCAAGGTAATTTAATGCACATTGGGAACATTCTATGATCTTAAACTGTCCTGGCCTCCGACTGTTCCCAAAAGAATCAATCGATCAAACTTTTCTCAAAAGTGATCGCACCAACAACTGAATCAACATAGAAATAGTGCTCCGGATGAAAAGGAGCAAAAAAGAGGCGGGCTTCTTCCACCCGAATCTCAATCTCTCCAGGGGAACAATGAGGGTTCTTGGTAACCTCTTCACGATACACAATGGCCCTGCTCAATGTCTCCGCCTCTGACGGCCCTACTGTAACCGGCAGGAAGCGAGCGCCGAACTTTTCGACTGGACTCATGTTTAGAGAGGGAAAGGCAGCCGACATTCTCTTGGCCAGACGAAAGCCAGCCTCAAAGTGGGAAACTTTAAAGCCGGGAACAACCAGTCGGTCGGAAGCGTGGATGCCGCCCATAAGCCGTTGAACCTTCCCAGCATCCCTGCCCGACAGCTTGAATGACCAGAAAGGAAGCAACTTACTGCTCTCATTCTGACGGGACACCACAACTTCAACCTCGGTAGTAACGAAGGAATGTTTTTCAAGCATGGTCAGCACGCCACAATTGTCACAGATATAAACAAAAGACTGCATGCCGGACAGGTCCTCTCCGCAGTTTGGGCAGCGGTGAAACTCAACTGCAAGCCTGCCGAACCGGATATCCGGTGTTTCAGTAATAGGCTCCTGGTCGGCAGCAGACAGTTGAGTAACATTGCCAGTTACCCGTCCGGTAACGCCATCGATTATCAGCCGTCGGAACTGTCCACCGGCATACGACTCCATGATGTAGTATGGAAAATAAATTAGTGAACCGATCGGATGAAAAAGTTCGGTTCTGTTCTTTCCGAAGTCGGCAGTGTCGATTCGACCCACGCTCTGAACCGACTTGTTAATTTTTTCAAGGGCATCAGGCCATGTAACCGACACTGGGAGAGAATCAAACGCCTCAGGTACATTTTCGCTCGAAAAAACGACAACCTTGAGGTATCCGGTCCGCAGACCAAGGGAATAAGGAACCCCTTCAAATCGACACGCAGCAGGGAGAGTGGTTGAGTATGGAGAGAGGGAAATCTCAGTTCGTCTCTCGTTGTAGGAAGCATCGTCGGAGAAGCGGTCGTCATCCTTGGCGACAAACCGCTCGATCACTTTGTTGCGTTTCTTCAGAACGACAGCGTCAACCTTCCAGTAGGGGTAGAGTGCAGCCTTGATCTGGACGCTTGAGTCGGTCAACGGAAGTAAGTTCTGCTTCAAAAATCGATCCGCGTGAAAGCGGACTTCTCGCTCGGAGACCTTGCTTTCCGCCAGGTAGACCGGAGGCATGTCGGGCATAATTATCCGCAGCACTGACCCGCAGTGCGAGCAGGTGAGGACAAAGAAATCCTCCTGCAGTTCCAGCTCTCCCCCACACCC
>CAZYRH010000045.1:0-3828 GCA_964650395.1 uncultured Ignavibacteriales bacterium | reverse complement strand
GCGAGCAGGTGAGGACAAAGAAATCCTCCTGCAGTTCCAGCTCTCCCCCACACCCAGGACAGGTAACCCCGATAAAAAAACCGCTCTTATTTCGACTTGTCGTCATCTTGCTTGACTGGCTTGCCGCACTCGCCGCAGAACTTCGAGCCGGGGATCAACTCCGCTCCACAGTGGGGGCATTTCACCTTAGCGTCGAGCTTGGTGCCGCAGAAAAGGCAAAAATTGGCCTCGGTGGGGAGCTCCTTACCACAGGCCGGGCAGAAGGCCTGAGGGATCATTGGATGCCCGCACCGATAACAGTAACGGGACTGCTCCGGGGTGTCGGTATGGCAGATTGGGCAGGTCACTGTCGGGACCGGTTCGCGCCTCAGTTCGGTCTGTTCCGGTGCAAAGACTTTTGACATCATGGCTGGCATCATCAATCCAACTCCGGCAGCCATGCCGATACCGGCTCCGGCGGCGCCCGGCCCTGAAGAAGAACCAAGCCCCCTAGCCATCTCAAATTTCAAAAACTTGTCCAGATCGCCAACTGCTTCCAGCCCGGAACGCTGGTCAATCATTTTAGAGACTTCCTCCGGAGGTGTGATTGATGAAATATAGAAATCAACCAGCTCAAGGCCGTATTTTTCAAACTCAACCTTCACATTTTCCTTGAACTGACCAGCCAATTCCGTATATATAGCAGGCAGATTAAGAATACTATCTAAGTCTTCTCCCAACTGGTCATTCAAGCGGGCGATAATCACGTCACGCAGATAGCTCTGAATATCACTGGTAGTGTAACGAGCCTGCCGGCCTACTATGGAGTTCAAAAAGACGATCGGCTTGTTTATTCTCATTGTAAAGGCGCCGTGTCCGCGTAAACGAATCAGCCCCAGTTTGCTATCCTGAAAAGTTACCGGATATTTAGTACCCCACTTCAACTCGGTAAACACTTTCAAGTTAACAAAATAGACCTCTGACCGAAACGGGGAGTTGAAGCCAAAGGGAAAAGCCAACAGGCGGGTTAAAATTGGCAGGTTTAGCGTCGACAGAGTATGACGGCCGGTCGCAAAAGAATCCGCCGCATGACCGTCTTTAAAGAAAATTGCCATCTGGCTGTCCCGCACAATCAACTGGGCCCCCATCTTAATGTCTGCTGAGCCCTGCTGGGGAATCCGGTAGATCATCTCGTCCCCGGACGGATCAAGCCATTCGAGTACTTCAATTAAAAGTGACATAATACCTCCCGCGTATGGCGGTTTGTTCTTTTTAAGGTTTTTCGTCAAAGCCCCCGTTTGACTTGAATGTTTTGGAAAAACTCGAAGAAAAATGCTGGTGGAATCCAGCCTTGATGACAGCTTTCACTCTGAACCCTGCCAAAAGGAGAAATTAACAATTGACACACGGCCTTAACCATCTTATTCCTAATACATGACGATTGTGCTCAGCCAACCTACCCGCACCATATCTTTGCCGTTACTGGCTCTCCTGATGTCTATCTGCCTCAGCTTTTCCCTAGGTTGTGACAAGCTGGTAACTGAGGTAAACAATGAAACAGTCTGGGACAGCACCCTGGCTAACGACTGTCTGCGCTGCCATAGCGACAACAATAACCGGATACTGTTACCCAAAGCGCAATGGGAGAATTCCAAACATGCCTCGCCCGACCTGCTTTTCTCTCTTACCTACCTGAATGACTCAGCCTTTGACGTAGCCGAGTGTGGTGCCAGATGCCACACCAACGAGGGATATATTGACTGGTTGAAGAGTGGCGATACGACCGGGACATCTATGCCTACCGTCATTGGCTGTTTCACCTGTCACATGCCTCACACGGGAAACTACGGCAGTTGGTCGATCGACACCCTCAGGGGAGATACGGATGAGATTATGCTTGCGGACAGCTCTATCTACGATATAGGCAAGTCGAACATGTGCGCTCATTGTCACCAGGCCAGGCGACCGGTTCTGTCCCCACAAGACTCCTTAGGGGTGATTCTGACTGCAGATTGGGGACCACACTTCAGTTGCCAGGCGGATGTGTTGAACGGTACCGGTGGTTACCGCCGAATGGACACAACGATAGCCAGCTCGCACAGTGCACTCACCTTTGCCAACCACAACGGATGCCTCGCCTGCCACTACGGAACCGGGCAGGGGTACCTGTTTGGTGAGCATACTTTCAGACTCGAAGATGACATGGGAACTCCTTACGTTGCTAATTGCAATGTGGAGGGGTGCCATGACGGCAATCCTCCTGCCGTTGTCGAATTCTACCCTGACAACAGCATTATTGATTCCATAGAAACAGTAGCAGTTCAACTCCGCCGGCATTTTCAGTCTGAGAGTGTTTTACTTCGGTCTGACCCTGATGGAATCAAGTTCAACGTCGGTATCGAACTCAGCCATTTGGAAGCGAAGGCTTTATACAACTACCTTCTATATAAACTCGATGGCTCAAAGGGAATTCATAACCCAACATATATGCTGGCACTGCTTACAGAATCACTATTTGACGTAACGACTTCAGAAACCTATCAAAAGCAGCAATAACAAAGACCGGGTAGGGCATATATTCCCCCTCCAGATCATTTGTATTCTACATTAGTCTACATCAAGACTGGTGATATATTGACCTATCTGCGATAGTAGCATTCTACTCTGCCGGGAGTAGATCGGGATTGCTGAGTTTGATCATGTCGAGGTAGCCGACACCTCGCAGGCCGTAGTAGGCCTCATCAGCCGAGTACAGCTTGTCCCTCATCGCATAGTCAAGTGAAACGAACTTATAGCCCATGTCTTCAAGAGCCGTCAGCAGGGCGTCAAGAAACAGGGCATTCAGTCGATTGGCCCTAAGCTGCAGAATCTGACGGCAGGGACATTTGAGTACCTGTGTGGCCATTTCCTCACACCGCTCTACTTGATCAAGCACGTGACTAATGTACTCGTAACGTAGTGCGTCATACTTGGCCGAGTCAGGTCTCCTGCTAATCTTTTCCAGTGACAGATTGTAAAGATAGTCCTCGACAACCACCGTAGCATGAGCAACTATAATGTCGTGCTCATCAAGGTACAGCTTCACCTGTCGTTTGTCTTCCACCGTGCCGCCATAATGAAGAAACGGATAGCGGAAATACCGTTTTTTCTGCCCAAAACCGGTCAGCATCGGTTCCAGCGCTTCGCTGCCAGCGGCAATGTCTTTGATGAACTGCTTAGCGCCGATTTCGTTCAAGTCTTGATGTGAGTAGGTCAGACTGCCCAGCACATGCCCGGCATTCAGCCATTGACCAAGCAGGTCAAAGCTGTTGCCGATGTTCTCACTCACGACAAAGCCAGCTGCTTTGACCTTATGTTTTTTTAACGCCTCAAGAATCCGGGTGGTTAGCACCGCCTTATCAACTTCATCAAACGATCTGGCGACCGGTAGTTCATCGAATGTAATGCTGATTTCCTTGGGTGATCTGCTCTTTTTGGCTTCTACATTATTCTGGTCGCCGAGAAAGATAAAAGACAGCAAGAGAAGTACTAAGTTCCTGAGCAGTTTCCTATTGAAAATGTCCCACCACACGTATGCTGTCCTCCAACCAATGTTCAGTAATTAATGCCAACCACGGCTGTTGTATAATACAACGTAATTAACGAAAACCATTTCAAGCAATTCAACAAAAAAGATACATCATGCGATGCTCACACAAAGCAGCGACCGCATTATATTGTGGCACAAGGTGATAAGTGTTGGCAAGTGTCACATACACAGGTTTTTTACAACAAGTGGTTGCTTTTTAAAAAGAGGCTGTTTATATTAATATATAATGTTTGAACTATATCTATGCGCAGGTGTATGCC
>CAZYRH010000044.1:15643-16861 GCA_964650395.1 uncultured Ignavibacteriales bacterium | reverse complement strand
ATTCTGGGTTGAGATAACCTCTGCGCCAATAAAAAGCGATGACAAGCTCAAGTATTATCTGTCAAACTGGGTTGACATCACCGAGCGCAAGCAGGCGGAGGAGGCACTGAGAGAGGCGGAAGAAAAGTTTAGAACTATAGTTGAGACAGCCCCCAGTCTCCTTGTAATTTCTGACGCAAAGGGTAATAATATATACGTTAGCCCTAACGGTGAAGAGATTACCGGCTACACTCAGGAAGAGCTGCTGGGTAAAGTGAGATGGTGGGTGCACGAGGATGATACTGCGAGGGTCAGAGAGGTTTTTGAGCGAGCCATCCGCGAAGGGGTGGGTGCTACGAACTTCGAGTACAAAGCGGTAAAAAAGAATGGACAAGTGTGGTATGCTTCAAGTTCATGGGAGCCGCTTAAAGAAAAAGACGGGAAACTTAAGGGTATTGTCCTCCAGACGATTGATGTCACTGAGCGCAAGCGGGCGGAGGAGGCGCTGAGGCAGAGCGAGGAGAAGTTTAGAACCATGCTGAGCTCATCTCCCGACGCGATTACACTCACTGACTTAGACTCAAGGATTGTTGAATGCAACCAGGCCGCCCTTCACACCCATGGCTTTTCGAGTAAAGAGGAAGCAATCGGCCAGCAAAGTCTGGATTATATTGCACCGCAAGATCGACCGACAGCAATTGAGAATATGAAGAAAACACTTGAGCAGGGGACGGTCAGGGATGTGGAATACACTTTCCTGACGAAGGATGGACGCGAATTCCCCGGGGAGCTTTCTGCAAGTCTGATTTGCGACTCAGACGGCGAACCGGCATTCTTTATAGGGATAACTCGCAACATCACCGAGCGCAAGCGGGCCGAGGAGGAGCTACGGGAGAGTAAAGACAAGTATCGTAAACTATTTGAATTGGGCTCTGATGCGCTCTTTCTGATTGAGGTTGACACAGGTAGAATTCTTGATTTAAACGATACTGCACTAAAGATGTATGGGTACAGCCGAGAAGAAGCGCTCCAAATGAAAAACACCGATTTCTCAGCAGAACCTGCCCAGACTCGGCAAGCAACAGTAGAGCATGAGCAACAGATTCCTGTTCGTTATCACAAGAAAAAAGACGGAACAATTTTCCCCACCGATATTTCAGTTGCTTCCTTTACATGGTATGGAAGAAAAATTTGTATAGCTGCAATTCGTGATGTCACCGAGCGCAAGCGGGCGGAGGA
>CAZYRH010000044.1:0-15543 GCA_964650395.1 uncultured Ignavibacteriales bacterium | reverse complement strand
GAAAAATTTGTATAGCTGCAATTCGTGATGTCACCGAGCGCAAGCGGGCGGAGGAAGAGACTAATCAGATATTCGAAATCGCAGCTGACGGGATGCGGCTAGTTGACAAGGATTTCAACGTGCTTCGAGCTAACCAGACTTTCGCGATTCTGGCACATTTACCCAAGGATCAAACGGTGGGCAAAAAGTGTTACGAGACTCTTCACGGTCCTCTTTGTCATACACCCCGTTGCCCGCTGACCCGGGTCCTTGGTGGCGAGAAGCACGTCATGGACGAGACAGAAAAGGAACGAAAAGACGGCACAAGGATTCCATGTATTGTGACGGCGACTCCTTTTGTAGAACCTGGCGGCAAACTAATTGGCATTATTGAAGATTTCAAGGATATTACCGAGCGCAAGAAGGCGGAGGAAGCGCTCAGGAAAACGACCGAAGATCTGAAAGCCGAACGAGAGGAACTGGCTGAGATGAACCTCGTTTTCAAACACATCTTCGAGCATTTGGAGGAAGAAAGGCAGGAGTACAAACAGCATATTTGCCAGGACGTAGAGCAGGTCGTCATGCCGATACTTGAACGGCTGAAAGAAAAAGTTGGTTCGACACATGGGCGGGAGCTTGAAGCGCTGGAGATCAACCTGAAAGACGTATTGGCCAAGGATGTAGATGTCTTCCGGGAGCGCTATGCGAAGCTGACACCTCGAGAATTAGAGATTTGCGAAATGATCAAAGTGGGGCTGTCCTCAAAAGAGACATCCGAAAACTTGAACTTGTCACTTCTCACTGTTCACAAGCACCGCGAAGAGATCAGGAGAAAGCTGGGAATTACCAATAAGGCCGTGAATCTGGGCAGCTATCTTCTCACGCGCTGACACTTTTTGACATACGTACTAATTACGCAAAATTTTCGCATTGTTATCTGCTTCTATTTAGCCGATGATAGCATGTGAAGGTTGGGTAGCCAATTTTCAGACCGAGGAAGCATTGACACTCGGGTACGAAATTGGTAAAACAACTTGGATATGTTTTTGGGGGCACAGCGGGGGCTGGCCTAAGAGGGGGCCCTCGTTGCCAATTCAAATCCTGGGGACAGTATGTGACTGTTGCATTGATGGCAGCCGCTTCGACAGTCACTATGGAAGAGGGTCTGTTGCGTATGACGCAGCGTACGGCGGCTGCGAAGAGGCTGTTGCAAGTAGCAGCCATGAAAGGGGGTGGGTAATAGGCTCAGGGGTGAATGTACTATAACAAACTGTAGGGCGGGTCTCTCCGAGAACTTCCAGTCTGACAAGGTGGACAGGAGTTGGAGACACCTGTCCCACAGTTTGTTGTATCACTATTAGTAAATTATATTATAGTTAGGGATAAGCCTTTCTTCATGGTCCCCAGCTTATGGCTGGATAATGGTCATAGAAGGGGGTCGCCGGCGGTGCAGCTCTCCTCCTCCGCACCGCCTTTTTTTACGGATTTTTCCAGCTCAAGTGCTGTCAGTGATGACTGTGGTGTCGGCCCGCCATCGGCGGGTTGTATCATATTATTTTTAGGTTGTTCTAGTGTGATGTCCCAGAAATACATGCTAATAAAAAAAGCAGCAAATTAAATCGTGGCATGGGCATCTTGCCCATGATTCACGGGCATGATGCCCGTGCTACTGCAAAAGAATATGTGAACATATATTTGGGACGCAACACTAAGTCAAACTGCCTTATGGTTCGACTCCGCTCACCATGACTTCTCAGATACCCTGAATGGCACTTATAAACCTTTTGGGACAACCTCAGGATGTACATCGACCATAGAATTTCTTTATTTATGAAAGCGAAATGGTATAAGTCACCCTGAGCGGAGAGGGTTTGTCGCAATACGGCGTCATCGCGAGCGACCGAAGGGAGCGTGGCGATCTCAGTGGTGCAATTGCTTCCGTAACAAGAGATTGCCACGTCGCTGCGCTCCTCGCAAAGACAGTTTATGGAGCTTATGTGGTTAACATTCATGATTATGACACAGCCTCGGAGTCGAAGGGGATAGTTGTGTTCTTCTATTTGTAGAATTTCAACCCAAAGACTATACAATCATCGCGCACGGGGTTGATAACGTTCATTTGAAGGCAACATAGTATAAGCCCATGTTGCCTGCGATCAACCTTACTACTTTTCGCATCATGTAGAGATAACCGGCCATGGAGCACTCTCCACAATGGCCGGTCTCACTGCTCAGTATCGGAATCCCTGGTCAGCAGTCTTATTGCTAACAAATTGGATCAGGGCCTCCGCGAAAGAGATAATTCACCAAGTAGGTCAGGTCAGCAATATTAACTCCGTTGATGCCGTCAACGTTGGCAGCTCCCATTGCTGGCGGCGGAGGGCCGCCTTTAAACAGATAGTCTACGAGGTAGGTTAGGTCTGAAACGTCGGGCTCTTCACCATTGCCGTCAACGTCGCCGCAGATGTATGACCGCACCAACAGATCAACGGGCAGAGTCACGCTTGGCGTGTTAGGATCGTTGGTTAATACGGTAAGTTGACCGGTGTATGAACCGTTATCGAGTTCACTGGCATCCAGATGCACGTCTACATCGGTGGAGCTGAATGGTTCCACCAGGCCGCCGCTCGGCTCAACCCACAGCCAGCGGATACAGGCGAGATCAATGGCGAGGTTGTCGTGCATATATTCGGCGTTGTAAACAACCTGCAAGCCGTCGTCACCGGCTGGGTTCTCGATGCCGATTGTCGCGCTGGACAAGCCCTCGGCATCACTGCCGGGGTCCATGATCAAGTACTGTAACGTCACCTTGCCGTTGGCATATATAATGGCTTGAAAATTCAGAGAGCCGGTTCCGTCAGGGTACAGGTAGTTAGGGACATTGACGAAACTGACAATGAACCTGTTGTTCTGACTATCATCATAGTAGTACACGTGTCCGCCACTGCTCAGGTCGAGGTCGTCCCACCACATGGCAATCACGTTGTTGGGAGTAGTTATATCGGGTATCCCAGTATTGTGACGTTCACTGCTACCTGAGCCGAAAGTGAGCAAGCCGTTGGAACCGATGTACAGCTCGGTGTAACTGGTGTCATAGAACGGTAACACGAAGCCTATAGGAATAGGTCCAACATAGGCATCGTCACCTAACGTCACTTCTGTGCCAACTGCAGAGATGTCAACCCACGCAAAAGCGGGGCCACCCGGTTCATCGGAATCAATCCAGGTATAGCCATATTGATCCGGCCCGCCTTGACCCTTGACGACCGGGGAAAAGAACGGAGCCGTTGCATCCGATTTACCCACATCCGCAGCTCTGTAACCCAGAGGGGTCGGTGTAGACGCAACCTGCTCGGCGCTCGCTTTTTCCAGGGCCTGTTTAAACACCTCACTGGCTATATTAAAGGTCAGCCGTCCGGCTCCATCGTTGTTGATAGTAAGCGGCACGATGGATTCCTCACCAGGCGGCACAGTCTCGCTAATCGAGGTCTGCGGGATATTACAGATCGGAATATAGACGTGGATCAGCACCGGAATGTTGCCGTTCGGGTTAATGTAATCATTGCATGTATAATGGAGCGAACCGGTGTAGTCGCCCGGATCCATCTCTTCTGTAAACACCGTGATCGGAAAGTCGAAACTGTCACCGGGAAGGATTGAGTTGATGTCAGAGGCACAGGATATCCAGGAATCGTTTGGACTGAAACGAATGCGAAGATTACCGTCGCCCGTGTTGTAAACACGGAGACTGAGCTGAGTGCTGTCACCTTCAAGGAGACTGTCAGCCAACTCCGACTGCAGGAATGATACCACTGCGTTACCACCACCACTTTGATCGTATCCTTTTAAGGTAAGATCATCGATGTTCCAGCCGCAGTACTGCTGGCTACCGTTAGTCCAGCCAATGCCGAACCGAATCTGGAAATCTGGATTTTCGTCGGCGTACGAGGAGAGGTCATAATCCAGTTCACCCCAGGTGGTTTCATTAATGGTACTAGTGTTCTGAAAAAGGGTGATCCAGGTCGAACCATCATAGACCTGCATGTAAGCACGGTCACTCGAGCTGCTCTCAACTCCAAGCCAGCGGAAAAATCTCAACTGTACATCAGTGAAATTGAAGCAGTCTATCAGCGGTGATGTGACCCAATAGGTGGTGCTAAGGTTCGAATTGTAATCACCGCCGGTATTGGGGGTGAGGTCGTTACCAAGCACACCGTTGTCACCGGTCGGAGTGTGGTCAACACTCGGATCAGGGCCGCCATAGCCGTCGCTGCCTGAACCGCCAGTGGCCGGGCCGATCGTCCATTCTCCCGATCCTCCGAGACCGCTCCAGCCCTGGTCAAGTGAGAAGTCATCGGTAAAGCAAACCACCCGGTCGCCTACGATGATCTCAAATGGAATCGTGGCAGTGTATCCACCATCACCGCTAGTGGCCAGATCAAACGTCACCGAATGCCCCGGAGGGCAGGCGGCATCGGCGGAGACTACATACACGTCGCCAGTGTTGGAAGCGACGCCGTCGATCGAATCGATTGTGCCAAAGTAACCGTAGTTGTCATCAACACTGATATAGCTGTCGTCTTCAGATAGAGTCGCCTCAACTCCATTAGCTTGCCCAGAGCCACTATTGGCTAGAGACACAACTAGCTCGACCGTTTCTCCAGGATCGAGAACGCCATTAGCGTTGCCCGAGGCATCGTTGACAGTTACCTGAGCAAACTGGAGCACAGGAGCATGAACCGTCAGAGTGAAATTGCCGACCCAGGTGTCGCGGTTGGTGCAGGTCACTTCAAGCTGGAAAGTGACATCGTACCGATCGGGTGTGTTTGGGTCAACGTCAAAAGCGAACCCATCGGGAACAAACGAGGTTCCGTCATTGCCGGAGATCGTCCCATAGTCTTCGT
Organism: uncultured Ignavibacteriales bacterium; assembly: GCA_964650395.1. Taxonomy (GTDB): domain Bacteria; phylum Zixibacteria; class MSB-5A5; order GN15; family FEB-12; genus CAZYRH01. The sequence continues at coordinate 10,660 of CAZYRH010000044.1, read as the reverse complement.
TATTATCAGAAATGGTTACCAAGGTATCTTCGGTGGTCAGCGTGGCCTGCACATTGAAAGCGCTGTCAGGCCCGATGTTCTTCAGACCTATTCCCAGCAGAATGATTTCTCCACAGTCGATCAAACCGTTGTCATTACCGGCAGCATCGTTGATAGAGCAGCTGTCATATACCACATACGGTCCCTGCGGGGTAATCACCTGTATTGTGGCTGTATACGGCTGACGGTTTTGGGCTGTGACAACAATGTCCGCCGTGCCGGGCTCTTCAAACGGCGTGATGGGAATATCGACCGAACCTGATTGGTCGACATAGGCCGCTCCGTGCAGGACGCCGTCAATAGAGATGCCAACGTACGAGCTGGGATCAGCCTGCACCGTCACCGACGTTGCCGTCATGAAAATAGTGCCGGTATGATAGACGTTGTTAACTGAGGGCACCCCCATGTAGGTCATCACGGAGGGATCGCCCATCAGATGGTAAATCTGCCAGTAGTAAGCGGTCAGTCCGCTGCTGGATTCCGTAACAGCCATGTTGCCGCAGTAGATGATAGCGTCGTTAGTAATATAGTGCTGTGTGACTGGCTCGCCATGGTCATGGAAAATCCCGTCATAGGCGCCTAGGCCGGTCTGCTCATAAGAAGGGCCGGAACCAATCACTGGGCCATAGCCGACTCCCCACCAGTAATCTTCATCCCAATAGGTGCTGTTGCTACCACCGATGTAACCGATGCCGCCTTTGTCCGGAGCCTGAAGCCAGACCTCTCCGAAGCACGGGGAGCCGTAATCGGTACCAAACGTATTTGACTGACAGCAATTACCGATGCCGAGCAGATACTTGTGAGCATTGGTCAGATTATTGATATCGCCAGTGGTGAATGAGGGGTTGCCAAAGCCGCTATGGCTGCAGTGAGCAGTGTAATTGATGAGTCCGATACCGTCGTTGACTGTCTGTATCATCAAGTCTGAGACTCCCGCTCCAGCCGAAGCGGGGTAGAGCCAGACATGGGGATCAATGCCGTGAGCGGCGTTAAAATAGAGATTGGTACCGTAATTGATCTGCCCGTTACCATACGTCGAGGCGTAGGTGGGATCAACGCCGGAGACAAGTGTAACTTCTCCCAGGTAGCTTGGATCCGGCATAGTGTACTGCTCATACTCCAGTGTCTTGTCGATCTGCGGCTGTAAGTCTGTTGGGTTCTGAGCAGAAAAGCGCCCATAATAAATCTCTGGGTAATTGTCGCCGGAGAGCTCGCAAAAGTAAAGATCGGAAAAGTGGGAGCCGTAGTCATGCGGCGGTATTTGCTGCGCATCGCCGACAAACAAAACGAATGACGGTGCCGGATTGTCCGGTCCCCGGGCGTCATAGACGCTGTCTATGTAGTTCTTTATGGCGTTTGTAGTTGCGCCGATCTCATCGGTGTAAGCCGTAACAACAATAAATCCCTTCTTGATTTTCCACTCAATAAACGGCTGCAACTGGCTTTCAAACATCCGGTCGGATATAATGAGATACTTAACCGGATAGGTGACTAGGTCGTCACGATTATTGGCCGACTGTTGGGCGTAATTACCACAGCGTTGGTAAACCGGCTCGAAGACCGGAGAATAGTAACGACGCCACATTGATTCTGTTTTAACCCAGTCAGGATGCTCATAACTGACTTTGACCGTCAAGCGCTTGTAAACTCTGAGAGTATTCTCGGAGGGATTGTATTCTACAGGGGCTATTGATACTAAGCCCAAGTGCAGGGAACGCATCGTGCCCAGAACGCTCGCTTCCGTCAATGGCAAGCTATAGTAGCCGGGGAGCTTATAGACGCTGCGATTGTATTCGAACTTCACCGAGGCCGGGTCATCAGACTTAGAAATCGACGGCTGTACCGGCAGAAGCGGCCTGAGTATCTTCATGTCAATCAATGATATATCTTCCGTATCATAATCTAATACATCAAGCTTTAGATTGCATCCAAAGGGGATTGACAGTAGTCGATTTAATGTCGGCAGGTTTGGCTCGCCAATGTTGTGCGAGCGGGTGCATTTTTCGAAACTCACTAAAGTAAAGTCCCCTTCCGAGGTTGTTACCTCATTGAATAGGAGTTCTCCAATGCCCATTTCCAGAAGTACTCCCTCCTGTCCCATATCGGTTAGGACGACACCCGTTGAAGCGCCCTCGAGCTCGATTGTCTGACTTGCCGAAGCAAAAGAGGCAAAAGCGAGTGAGGTAACAGTTAGTGTGATAGTTAGCAGTAGCTTTTTCACCTGAACCTCCATTATATTATTATGCGAGCAATTTATTGTTCTTGGTCTGTACGTAACAACTTTATCCCCATGCAGGGGTATATCTCCACAACCGGAATGTATTTATCGTTAAATGTATTATAGTATATTTTTGAAAAAAGAAAAGTAAAATAGTACGTATAGGGCAGAATCCGTAGCGGTTCTGCCAACTAAAACAATAGCAGAAGCACAGAGGCTTCTGCCTTACAAGGTTAAGATAGATAACATGATTCCACGTACCTATTTAGTCTTGTCGAACAACGATCTTTCCATCACCCACAGAGGTTATCTGACCAACAATGCTGGCACCAGCAATGTCGTTGGCGCGCAGCGCCTGCTCCAATCTTGTACCGGCATTAGAGGGAATCGATATCAATAATCCGCCAGAGGTTTGTGCGTCACACAGTATGATTTTTATGGTTCTTGATATTCCCTGCGACCATTCCACGCAGTCGGAGACAAAATCCAAGTTGTTGAGCGTGCCGCCTGGGATAACGTTGGCCGTGATGAAGTCTTTTGCGTGCTCGATCACGGGCACTTTTTCTGCATAAACTTCTGAGTCGACGCCACTGGCTTTGACCATTTCTTTGAGATGACCCAGCAAGCCGAAGCCGGTAATGTCGGTGCAGGCATTGACCTTAAATTCGGACATTGTATCAGCTGCCTTGCGGTTGAGCGTGCTCATAAGGCCGATCGCTTCTTCTGCTGTTCGCTCGTCGACCATGCCGCGTTTGATTGCAGTGGTGAGAATACCCAGGCCGAGTGGTTTTGTCAGGATTAGCACATCTCCCGGTTTGGCGGTTGCGTTGGTCAGAATCTTGTCAGGATGTACCAAGCCTGTTACAGCCAGGCCGAACTTAGGTTCGGTGTCATCCACGGTATGACCGCCAATGATACTGACCCCGGCTTCCTTGGCCTTGTCCTGCGCGCCCTTCAGAATCTCTCGCAAGATTTCCATTGGTAGGCGATTGGAAGGAAAGCCGACAATGTTTAGGGCGAAAACGGGTCTTCCACCCATAGCGTAAATATCGCTTAACGCGTTGGCGGCAGCAATGGCCCCAAAATGGTATGGGTCATCAACAATTGGCGTAATGAAATCCACCGTTTGCACGATGGCAGTGTCGTCCTGGAGTTTGTACACCGCCGCATCATCGGCAGTGTTAAGACCGACCAGGACTTTCGCGTCATCTGGCATAGGCAGGTCGGCCAGAATGCGCTCCAGTGCCTGCGGCCTTAGCTTGCAGGCGCAACCTAAACCCTGCGTGAAATGGGTCAGTTTGATATCGCTGAAATCCGGGTTAACCTGTGCTATTTTGGCACCAGTCGGCTGCAGTCGCGCTACGGCTTCAGATATGAAACCGATTGCGCGCTCAATATCGTCTTCAGTTGTAAACCTGCCGGTGGAGAATCTGATCGTTCCCATGGCATACTCATCAGGTATAGCCATGGCAGCTAAAGTCGGTGAGACCTCGATGGAATCGGAATGGCAGGCCGCACCCGCTGACGCCGCCACGCCGTCTAATTCATCAAGCAGTATGTTAGCTTCGACGCTGGGAAAGCTCAAGCTGAGCGTATTTGGCAGACGCTGCTCAGGGTGACCGTTGAGTTTGACTGCCGGGAAGCGCTTACTTAGGCCACCATACAACCGGTCGCGCAACTTCCGCATAAGAGCCATGTTTTTCTCCATGCCTTGCTTGGCAACCTCGCACGCTTTGCCCAATCCGACGATCTCCAGAACGTTTTCCGTTCCCGCACGTAGGTTCTGTTCATGGTCGGCTCCATGCACCAACTTTTCGAGTGTTACACCGTGCCGGATGTACAACGCTCCAATACCTTTTGGCGCATACAGCTTATGGCCTGCCACTGTCAGCAGATCTACCCCTAACTCTTTCACATCAGTCGGGATCTTTCCCACGGACTGGGCCGCATCCGTGTGCACGAGAACACCATGTTTTTTCGCGATCCTGGCAATTTCCGCAACCGGCTGGATAGTGCCGACCTCGTTATTGGCGTGCATGACAGTCACCAGGATAGTCTGCGGTGAAATAGCATTTTCCAGGGCTTCCAAATCCACCACGCCAAACTCATCTACCGCAACGTAGGTAACTTGAAAGCCGTGGCGCTCGAGATATTGGCAGACTTCGGAGACCGCAGGATGTTCGATTGAGGATGTAATGATGTGATTGCCTTTGTCGCGGTTGGCAAAAGCCACACCCTTGATGGCGTGGTTGTTTGACTCGCTGCCGCTACTGGTGAAGATAATCTCATCGGCGCCGCAGTTCAGCAGTTCCGCTACCTGCTTGCGGGCTTTTTCAACCGCCAGCTTGGCCTGTACGCCGTACCAGTGCGTGCTCGAGGGATTGCCAAAGTGCTCCTCTAAGTAAGGGCGCATAGCTTCGACTACAACCGGATCAATAGGCGTAGTGGCGTTGTAGTCTAAGTATATAGGCTTCATTTATATATTCTCCTTATTGCCCTGCTTATTGCCAGTTAGGAACACTTCCTTTGTTACCTCTGATTAGTATAACCTATGATTATATGGTTTCCTGATTTCTCTTTGTGTAGTATCTTTTGAGCTTGGACATAGTCAAGTGTACGGAAGATTTCTCAGAATGTCAAAACCACAGGGGGTTTGACCCACTGTTGCTTGATCTTTTTTGTGGGTATAAATTTGTAGGGCAGGTCTCGAAGAGACCTGCCAGCTAAGAAAATGGCAGGTCCGTTCCGGACCTTCCCTACTTTGCTGGCTGGTCTTTGACGTCCATAGGGACGAACTTGAAGAGCTCAAGAAGATTGCCAAAGATGGTATGGAAAAAGCGGTCAAGCTAAACGTGCCGGTGGTGGTTGATCTTGGCGTGGGGGAGAACTGGCTGGATGCAAAGTAGCAGGCATCGCCTGTTTTTCCTGTGCCGTCACGAATCCTTTCGTGACGGCTACACAGGCTCAGTCAGGAAATCTGACTTACAGATTTGACCTCCCGGGCTCAAATGGGTTTGTTTGGTAATTTTTTAATTTTGGTCTATAGGCGGTGTCTCCGAGGTGTTAGCGTGGGAAAGGCAACGGTGCTCTTGCAGGCGATACAATTGTGTGATAGCCCGATAGAGTTGACGCTCGATGGCATTTTGATAGCGGACGATCTTGAGGGTGTTGCGCGAGGAAGGGAGAGCGAGGGTCGCGGGGTCAGTGGGGTAGGGATACCGGCGGAAATTGCGGATTTTATCAGTGATTTCGCCGGCTTCGGCGCGGAGGGCGCGGCGCAGGCGCCAGTACGACACGGCAATTTTCTCCACCAGCATGTCTTCCAGGATGCCGACCGGTTTGAGTTCGTCGATCAACTGCGCCAGGAGGGCATCGAAGTGGCTCCGTTTTTCGGAGCGGCTGCGGATGGGCAGGATCACGGACTTCGCCAACAGGCCGTGCTTGAGCGCGTTGAATTTCACGCGCACTTTGCCTGCGGGAGTCTGGGGGCCGGTGGAGCGCCGAGCGTTGCGCCGATTGGCCTCGAGCTGCTTCGGGCTAGTGCCTGACATATTTGTGCCTTTCTGTTACTAAAAGGGTGGGGGGGATTATTTGCAGGAAGGTTGTAGCGAAACTGCGGGGAGGAAAGTGCGATCTGGTAAGATACGGGGAAAGTGCTTAGTCGGACGAACCCACAGCAGAGCTGTGGGGTACCCGGTGAGTTGTCAGATCTAACCCGGTTGTGGCTTTGGGACACGGACTCGGATTCCCGGTGCCAGTTCTACCTCATCGGGGATTTCGCGCCATTCACTTTCAAACGTGAAGACATCACACAGCCAGCGTCTTATATCATTGAAGTCTCGCAGTCGCAGAAATGAACTTTTATCTCGAACCGCTGCGACCCACTTGGCGTCGTGGGTGAAGGTGGTATTCGTGACAAGGAGCCCTAGCCTGAATACGCTATCCTTCCATGCAAGCAAATCTCTTACAGCTTGTGCCCCGGTCTTGTGCTCCTGCTTATGATGTTTGACTTGGCCTGCAAGCAAATATGATCCCAAGCCCAGATTCTTCGGTGTGGCGATTAGGTCTATACCGCCATCCTTTCGGTTCCAGGCTCCAGTCAGTGTAACATTGAACCCCATCCTCTCGATGCGATTGGCAATAAGCAATTCGAATTGCTCCGCTGATAATTGACTGATTTGATCGGGAAACTCTCGTAGCAATTGAATTAGTACCCCAGTTATGTCAACGACACGAATGATCAGATTGCCCTTTTCTTCTAACAACCCAAGATTCACTAGCCATGACCGTAAAGTGTCAGAATCGGGGCACTCTCTCCCACCTTCCATATTCTGAAAACTAGCAACCGGGAGACCCATTAGGCTTGACAACACTTGAGGCGAAGCATTAATTCGCTTCCGAGTCGCTGTAAGCAGTACCGATAGGGTCATCCAAGTGGTTGATATCTGTAGGTTGCTACCCATGTGCAAGAAGTATAAATACGAGATGATGCTTGAGAGGAATGTAGTGAGCCATTGGCCTTCAAAAGGAGAAACCCTACTAATATTATCAAGAAATTCACAAGCTAGAACTCCAACCTTCGTAGATAGGATCCCGATCACGCCGGTGTATAAACGTGCCCCCGAATATAGCGGCACATCTAGGAAGGAGACACTGAATACATCGTATCTGTCGCCAACGTTCTGCTTATGGTCTCTGAAGAAGTCCAGACCGGAGATTGTCCACGGTTGCACAAACTGCTCCGCCGTAAAGGAGGGAATGCTTGGCGTCGTCTCACCCCATTCACCAATCGAGCCCTTCTTCCAAAAAACGGCTACCCTTAGTATGTCGGACTCGGCTAGTCTCCTATTGCGGAATACAAAATCATCGAGGAACGATTGAATTATGGTGCCAATTTCCATCGCACTAACGACCCAATTGCCTTAGTTAAAAATAGGGCAATTGGAGACTTCACACAAGGAGAATGTACCCAATCATGCTGGTCGCCCACAGCTCTGCTGTGGGGACTTTTGTAATGATGCGGAAATGTCGGTGAAAGAGAATTCTGCAATCGTGGGGCAGGAATCTCTAACTCCTGCCCAAATTGTCAGGTCTCAAGGAGACCTGACCTACTCAGACTGCTTGTTTTCTACGCCCCCATTGTGTTAATTCATCTCTATGTTCATCGGCATCACCGGTCAGATCGGCTCGGGGAAAACAACGGCGGCTAAAATCCTTGCCTCTTTCGGGGCGGTGGTTATCGATGCCGATCGTATTGGGCGTGAGGTTGTTGACAGGTCGGCTCCGTTGCGTAAGAGGCTGGCAGGCCAGTTTGGCCAAGAAATCCTGACAGCCTCCGGTAAGTTAAGTCGCAAAAAACTGGCCCAGCTCGCATTTGCCAATGACGCCGCTAAAAAGCAATTGAATCGCTTGGTGCATCCATTTCTCCTAAAAGAATTGCAGCGGCAGATGAAAGAACTGGCCAAGCGACATGATGTAGTTGTTATCGATGCCGCTCTTTTGCTCGACTGGGAACTTGATCGCTCGATGGACCTGGTGCTGGTTGTTCATGCTTCAAAAGAAAATAGGCTCAAGCGGTTGACAGCGCGGGGGATGAGCAAAGCCGACGTCCTGGCTCGCCAGAAAGCACAAATGCCGTTTAGTGAATACCGAAAGCGTGCCGATTGCGTAGTCTTGAATAACGGCTCAATTGACAAACTTCAGTCGCGATTATATCAAATCTGGAAAGTGTTTGTTGTTAAACGTTGACTTGGGAAAAATAAGTGATTTTATTCACTTTTAGTTAATGAGAACGTTGCAGAGTTAAAGAGAGGTTTTCAGCATGCCTTTAGTCGACTCACAAAAAGATACAAAATCGCACGATTATACTGTTGAAGAGCTAAAAGAGCGAGCCAACTACATGCGAGGCCTGGACCTGGTCTCGCTGTGCTCGGGGGCTTCCGGTCATTCCGGCGGGACGCTTGACATGATGGATATCTGCGCTGCTCTTTACTTGAAAATTGCCCGCCACGATTCCAATGACCCGTCCTGGGAAGACCGCGACCGCATCATTTGGTCGGCGGGTCACAAGGCACCGGCTTTGTACATCTCGCTGGCCATGTCCGGATATTTCCCAGAAAAAGAGCTGATGAAACTGCGGATGCTGGGGTCTCCCTTTCAGGGCCACCCGCACCGGCTTGATTTGCCGGGCGTAGAAATTTCATCCGGCTCCCTGGGACAGGGCTTCTCGGTAGCTGTCGGGGTGGCGCTGGCAGCCAAGCTGAATAAGAAAGATTACCGTGTCTTTGTGATAGCATCAGACGGCGAGCACCAGGAAGGTTCCATGTGGGAAGCGGCTATGGCTGCTGCCAATTATAAGCTGGACAATCTCATTCTCATTCTCGACAAAAACCGCCTCCAGATCGACGGCAGGACCAAGAACGTAATGGACATTGATCCCATAGTGGATAAGTACAAGGCGTTCAAATGGCACGTCGAGGAAGTTGACGGCCACGATATGGAAGACATTGTTCAAAAGCTCGATTTTGCCCGCAATCACAATCACACCGGGGGACCGGTAGCGCTGATCTGCCACACCACCAAGGGGAAGGGGGTGTCGTTCATGGAAGATGAGGTTGGCTGGCATGGCAAGCCCCCAAACTGTGAAGAGATGGAGAAAGGCCTGGCTGATCTGAAGCTGACCGACGCTTTTGATGTGGAATCACTTCTCAACTACGGCAAGAGCTACCAGAAGGAAATCGAGCGAAGACTCGACAACAAAATGCCGAAATTCTCCCGGGATTTCTGGTGGAACAGTGACGACAAAATGAAAGTCGAGATGGACCCTACCCGGAAAGGTATGGGACGAGCGTTGAGTAAGTACGGTGATGATGAGCGAGTTGTATGCATTGGCGCTGACATTTCAGATTCTATTACGATCTCCGAGTTTTACAAGAAGCATCCTGAACGGAGTAATCGTTTTATATCAGTGGGTGTCGCCGAGCAAAATGGGACGACAGTAGCAGCGGGCTTGGCTAAGGAAGGAAAGATACCGGTCTTTGGAACATACGGGGTTTTTGCATCGGCGCGCAATATGGATCAACTTCGGGTATCGGTCTGCTACGGCAACTACAACGTTTTGATCGTGGGTGCGCATGGCGGCATATCGGTCGGTCCCGATGGTGCCACTCACCAGGAACTGGAGGCGATGTTCCAGATCGCCGGTTTGCCCAATATGCATCTGGCGGTTCCCTGCGATTCCATTGAAACCGAGAAAATGACTAAGACCCTGCTTTTTGACGTGGTCGGCCCCAAGTACATTCGCTTTGCCCGCGAAGCTACTCCGATTGTGACTAAGTGGGATACGCCATTGAAGTTTGGCGAAGCCAACATCTTTCGCCTGCGTCGGGAAGCTGAGCAGATGGTTGATGCGTTTGACATTTATCTTGCCTCTGAATACGAAAATGAGAACGAGGACCTGGCTATCATCTCCTGTGGACCGGAAACAGCAGAGGCCCTTAGAGCCGCTTACATCCTGAAGACTGACTACGATATTGAGACCAGAGTCGTCAACATGCACACGGTTAAACCGATGGACAAAACGGCAGTTATCCGGGCGGCACAAGAAACAAAAGCAGTGATAACGGCTGAGGAACACCAGGTAGGAGGCCTGGGCAACTTAGTGGCAGCTGTCATTTGTTCTGAACCGACCCTGGCAGGCAAGAACCCGGCGTTTGGAATGATAGGTGTCAATGACCGGTTTGGTGAGTCCGGAAAACCCTGGCAGTTGATTAAAGAATTCGGTGTGGCAGCAGAACATATCGCACAAAAAGCCAAGGAGCTTCTAAAGCTATAAACACATAAGTTCTGATCAGGTGCAAATAGCTTGATGCGCAAGAAGTCGTTGCGCAGTTGAAAATCAGGCTTTTTCCCTTAGAAACTTTTCGGTTGACTCACTATCATTTAACATATCTCTAATTCTCTTTATTCCTTCTCTGATATTATCCTGGGAATTAGCATTACTTACCCGTAAGTATTCTTGCGTTTCTCCTGCGAGTCTCATCCCAAAATCCGTTCTTGACGTCAGGGACACAAGTTTTCTGCCAGGATGTCCCTCCCAAAGAAGGTAATGTTGTAGTTGTTTTGAATCTCTGAACCCTTTTTCTCTACATGCTCTGGTGCAGTTCACCCAGTCATAAAACGCTCCAGGAGGCACAAGGCAAGAGAATCCTTCAATCTCCTTATTAATAAGGTCAACAGCCAAGTCCCTTCGTGTTTTAAACTCAGAAACCATCGTACCTACTTCGGGAATATTTCCGTCAAGATACGCCTCGAGTCCTTGTGCTGAGGCTATTTGTGCGAATGCCGCTGTGCATGACACCGTATTGATGATCTGGTTTTCTATGAGTTTAGCCAGTTTTTCCG
>CAZYRH010000043.1:0-17008 GCA_964650395.1 uncultured Ignavibacteriales bacterium | reverse complement strand
AAAAAAACTTTTTTTGCGAAACAAACCCATTTAGCCTTAACCCCACCGCCGTCATAGGGTTACCCTCACGCCCAGAGTGCGTCCTCGTGCGCCGGGTGTAGACACTCTCCTTGTGTCAAAAGGCATAGCTCAGGTTTGATGAAAGAAGATAGACCTGCGAGTTCTCCTCCCGCCGCTCGTGCCATTCCCACTCGGCGGAAAACAAAACGTTCAAGCTCAGGACAGCAAGTAACTTGACGTCGGCGATTATATTCAACCGCTCAAAGCTGAAGTCGGACTGCAGATCGTTTTCAAACTTAAGATTACGAACGCCCGTGATCGATTCAAAGGAACAGAAAAGCCTACTGAATTTCATGTAATCAAAGTCAACCTTGGCACCGCTTTCGAAATAATCCTCTCCCTCCGGCAGATCATTTTGCCGCTCGTCAAGGTACTCGAATTCAGGCCCTATGCCGAGGCTCATACCGTTATTTCCATAGCCATACATAAGCGTCAGTCGGGCACGACCGTAGTCAAAGTTGACTGGGTCAATCGAACTGTAAAGAGTCAGTTCAAAATCAATATCCTGGCGGGAAAACCAGCCTTTACCTAAACCGACCTTATTTCGAGTGGTCAGTTCGAATCGATAATGGTCGTCCTTATTGGAAGGTTGATTGTAATCTTTTCTCTCCACACGAGAGTAAAGATCAATTTCTCCTCCTGCGTAAAAACCAAACAATGAACCTTCGATGCCAAAATTCAAGTAGTTGAGTTCCAGCGAGTCAGGCACCTGACGCGTTATGACAAACAATCTGGCGTCAGCAAAGGAAAAGTTTTCATACGACTTGGTCAGTCCGGCTTTGACTCCAAGACGGTAGAAGTTGTAGTTAAACTCAGAGGGAGATTGGAAGGTAACACCGTCACCTTGGAACTGGAGAGCAGCCGCGATTGAACCATTAAGCGGCGTTGCGAGTTTGGCCTTGAAATAGCCCGAAAGATAGCTGTCTCCAAAATCGGAGGTGTCACGGTAGCGGTGACGCCATTCGAGTTCGCTGTTGAAATCGACTTTACTTCGTCCCAGCTTTGAACGGGTGTCGCCGGTAAGCCTTATTCTCATGAATTCGGGAGTCTGCTCATAGCTGGATTGAAATTGGAGACGTCGGTCGACATAAGGAAAATAGGTCAACGAAAATTGACCCTTAATGTCGTCCAGATAGGTAGTTTTCAGAGCCCACTCAGTCAGAGTAGAGTCTAATCCCGCGAATGAGGCTGAGTCGAGGAAATACTCTTGTGACAGAAAATCATACCCGATTCCCGCTCTATAATCAAAGCTGGAGGCTTGAAGCTCATCCCATGGTCCCCCCACCAACAACAGGATCACTGCCGCAACACAAACCCCTTTCAAATGCTAAATGCCCTCTTCTGTACCTTACATGCCGCCACTGCCAAGATGTCTTTTTAGCTGATTCAAAGAGAGGTAGGCTGCCTTAAGCGCCGCTGCTGCCGCTTCGGTTTGATTCTGGTCAATGTATTTTCTGGCCAGCTCAAGTTGATCGTACACCTGGTTCAACATCTTTTGGGCTGTTTCATTATTACGAGAGATTGCTTCGTTCAGATGATCGGCTTCATTCTTTAGCCCATCATATCGGCGATTGAGGCTTCCAAGTCCTTCGCAATTTTTCGATGCCTCCACGGCCATCTGGCGCGCCTTTTGCAGACTTTGCAGGGCAGCATCAAGTTTGTCCTGAGAAGCCAGCTCTCGGGACAACTGGTAGGCTTTGATAGCTTGTTCGAGTAGACCCGATGCTGCCTCAGAGCCGCATTCAGTTACCTTTTCACGCACCTTGTCAATTGTTTCACCGACCGCTTCGTAGCGGCGCTCGAAGTCAGCATGCTTGCGGATATCACGATTGGAAGCATTGAGGATTTCACGGGCCGCTTTTATCGCCTGATTGGTCAACTTCAAGGTTGGTCGGTACTGCTGAGCGCGGTAGAATTCCCATGCCCGGTTCAAATTATCTTTGGCAGATTCATAGATGGCCCGCAACCTCCCATCAGGCCCCAGCGGCATTGATTCTTTGGCCTGCTCGAGCAATTCACCGGCCCGTTCCAGCTTGCGCAGAACCACAGTTTCGCCTTGTTCAGTCAGACGACAGAGGACCAGAGCTTTCTTGGCCTGCTCTCTTGCTTTGAGGGTCTGCTTGTTAGCCATAAGAAGTCGTCTCTTGCCAAACCACTCCTTGGCTCCCCGTTGAAGCTCGGTAGCTTGCTTTAGAGTAACCGCAGCCACCAGAGCATTTGAGGATACGACAGTTTCCTTGGCCCGATCAATAATTTCATCGGTCCGCTCAAGTTCTTTTCGGACCCTGTTAATCTGGGCTGTGGTCTGGCCTAATACTCCAGAGGCGAACAAGGCCGTTAGTCCAGCAGTCAGTAAATACTTCAATATCTCTTTCTTCATATCGTTCTCCGTTTTTTTCTGAAGAATAACTTAACAAAACTTGTGCCGATAGGTGTCAACCCGTTCATTTCCTTGGGACAACACAAGTTATAAAAGCACGGAAAGGTTTGTTTACTTCTGATTCGTACCATAAGGTACGCACTACCGACCCTAACGGCGCATCACAGCTCGATACCATGCACTTTCATCCGGCTATAGAGCCGCCGCCTGGTGATTTTTAGCAGCCTTGCGGCTTCGGTCTTATTCCCTCCTGTATGTTTGAGGGCATTAAGGATCATTTGCTTCTCATTTACCTCCAGACCCTCGCTGATACTCCTTCCGGCCGATTCCGAATCGGGGACAAGGGGGACATTGTCCATCTCTATTGAGAAATCTTCAACTGTGAGCGGCTCCCCACCAGCCAGGATAGTGGCTCGTTCGATGACATTTTTTAACTCCCGTATGTTGCCCGGCCAGTCGTAGCTCATAAGCAAGTCTCTTACATCAGACGACATTTTCTTATGTGGATAATTTGTTTTTTCAAGGAAGTGCTCCGCCAGTTCAATAATATCCTCTTTCCTGCCGATCAGGTTGGGCATTTTGATAGGAAAAACATTCAGCCTGAAATAGAGGTCTTCCCGAAATCTGCCCTTTTCAATTTCTTCTTTCAGATTACGGTTTGTCGCAGTTATCACCCTGACATTAACATCTATAGTATCTATTCCCCCGACCCGGACAAGCTGACGTTCTTCCAGAACCCTCAGAAGTTTCGACTGCATTGCCGGTGAGGTTTCCGCAATTTCATCGAGGAAAATCGTGCCCCCCTCAGCCAGCTCAAACCGTCCCCGTTTGCGGGCGACAGCGCCGGTAAAGGCGCCCCTTTCATGACCAAAAAGTTCTGATTCCAGAAGGGTCTCCGCCAGGGCGGCACAGTTGACGGCTATGAAGGGGTGACTTTTTCGCGGGGAGAGTTCATGAATCATGCGCGCCGCCAGTTCCTTGCCGGTTCCGGATTTGCCGGTTAAAAGAACGGTGGCATCGGAAGGAGCTACTTTGGCGATCATTTCCTTCACGGCTCGGGTAGCAGGGGATGACCCGATGAAAGTGTCGTAGACACTGTCTTTGATGACTTGTTGATAGTGCCTTGAAAGTGACTTTAGCTTCTGCTTCTCAACCAGCTTTTTCACTAGGATCTCAAGTTCATCAAGAGAGAAGGGCTTCAGCAGGTAATCGGCAGCTCCTTTTTTCATGGCCTGCACCGCTGTTTCAGTCGTACCGTAGGCAGTCATCATAATGACTTCGGTGTTCTCCTTTTGAAGAGCTTTCTCAAGTATGGTCATCCCGGAGATTTCCGGCATGGAGAGATCGGTTATGACAATGTCAAAAGAATGCTTCCCAATCAGATCTAACGCCTCGTGGGGCTTGGTGGTAGTTGTTACCTTATGACCAGCATCCTCTAAGGTGCCGCAAATGAGAGAGGTCATCTTGGGCTCATCATCGACAACAAGTATATTAGCCATGTTTTATCTCGTCGGCGCTTTCGGCAGGGTGATTATTACCTCGGTCTTGTGCCCCAAAGCACTCTTAATGATAATATCTCCCCCCATCTCAACAATGATTTTTTTACACAGGTACAGCCCCAGACCGGAGCCACTGTGCTTGGTGGTATAAAAGGGCGTGAAGATCCGCTTCAGTTCCTTCTTGGTGATGCCGGGACCTCGGTCGACGACTCGAATTTCCACCAGATTGCTTTTATCTTCTACAGCTACCCCCACCGCAACCGGCTTGGAAGCTGCCTGGCAAGCATCGGCCCCGTTGATCAACAAATTTAATATCACCTGTCGAAGTGAGCGGTGATAGCCGGTAAAAGTCAGATTGCCCGGCAAATCGCCATCTATCCAGTCGACCGGTGCGTCTGGATACCTTTCGTGAAAGTGCTTTTTGATACTGGTCACGATATCGAATAAATTCATCCGTTCAGGTCGATCGCTACCCAGCACAGACCTTCCTGCTTTGGCGAAATCAAGATAACCGGTAACAATCTCGTTAAGGCGATCGGTTTCTTCCACTATAAAGACGCTCTCAGCGCTTTTATGTTTTTTTCGCAAATGCTCTGCTGAAGCACGGATGATCATCAGGGGATTTTTTATCTCATGAGAAACCACTGCCACCATGCGCCCTAGGTAGGAATGAGTTTCATTCAAAAAAAGGCGTCGCTCGGCCTGATTGACACGTCGCTGGAAAAAAAGAAACAGTAAGCCAAATACGAGGCCTCCCACTACGGACAATCCGCTTGATAAATACAGATTATTTCTCAGGGCTGTCAGGTCATTGAAATAATCCACATTGGCTTCCACCCCCAGCACCGCCACCACATATCCATCGCTGTCATACAGTGGAGCAAAGGCTGACTTGAGATAAATCCGGCCTGTTTTATATGATGGGGTGGCAATAGCCTGTTGAGAGAGGCCGAAAAAGAGGGAATCGATGTATCTTCCGTTCAGTTCGGCCAGAAAATAGGTGGAGTCAGCCTCGATTGAGGTGGTGGCCAGGTAGGCATAGTTTTCATCCACCACAAAGACTTCTGCCAGGGAATCTGAGGCGCGGACATTCTCAAGGATTTCGGCCGCCCGGGCGTAGGCATCCAGGTCACCCAGAGCGACGTTTTCAACCAGTTCGGCTGGAAGGGCAACCGCTGAAGTCTTGGCTACCGCCAATAGCCGCCGGGTCAACTGCCGATCGAGGATCTGTTGAGTGCTCTCATAAAAGACCCACCAGGCCATATTCACCAGGCCAATGAGAATCACGGCGAAACAGGCAACGGCCAGTAGCTTTTTGGAACTGCCGAACATAGTCATATTATCGTCAAGAAAGGTAAGACTGTCAAATTCAACAAGTTCAAGCTGCACAACATAGATCGGTTTGATCTAATCAATTATTGTTCCTCGGCAGATTCTTATGGGGAATAAGCTCTTAAGGGAAAGTCCAGTTGACATTCTCAATAAATTGTGTATTATATAAAAGTACTTATGAGAAACATTTCAGCGCTATTACTTGCGTTTACGGAGCGTTGGCTTTTTACTGAATATCCTAAAGGTCGGGATGCTGAACAGTCCCCATGACTCGGAATTTGCATGACCTTGGAAAGCAAAGTAGTATTCTAAGTTAGTTTTTTAAAAGAAAGGTGGCTGGCAAATGAAAAATGTGATTATTGAACAGAATGTCACGGGTGGTTTGAAAATAGCGATTATTTTGGGGTTTCTAACACTGTTTATCGGCGCTAGCGGGGGTAGCGTACTTCGCGCTCAGGGTGCAGCGCTGGCGCCCGTTCAATATACTGTGAACTTCTCCCAGACAGATCTCTTTTTTGGCAAGCTACAGGGATATGACATAGTGAGACTTGAAGATGGGGGCTACCTTTCCCAACGCGGCGAGCCGATGCTGCCGATCAAAGAGATCAGAATCGCTCTGCCGGATGGTATGGCAGCCCAAAAGGTAACAATGGTAGCTTCACAGCTTAACGAAATAAGCGGCGAGTATAACATTCTACCGGCTCAGCCGCCAGTGAAAACCGACCAGACTGATGATCCGGTGTTTATTGATCCGATCTCCGGAATCTACACCTCGAACGATCCCTATCCTGTCCAGCCGATTGAACTGGTTTCTCAGATCGATCTGGCCGGCCAGGCTATGGCTGTCCTGCAGATTTGTCCCCTAAAATATATTCCGGCTCAAAAGAAGCTTTACCTTTACACATCCCTTACCTTTGCCGTGGAGGGCAGCGCCGGCTATATCTGCGGAGACTACCTGCCGCAGGACATCTCCGAGCAAGGCCGCCGTATCTACGAACGGATGGTGAGAGAAATGGTGGTGAACCAGGAGGCGGTTGCACTGACAAGTTCCATCGCGATGATGGCCAAGTCGGCCCTTCTCTCAGGCGGCCCGTTCGAGCACGTGATCGTTACTTCGGACTCATACGCTGAGCTTTACCAACCTCTGGTCGATTGGCACACCAAAAAAGGTGTCAGGGATACCGTCGTTACCACCAGTTTCATATATGCTAATTACTCCGGTTCAGACAACCAGGAGAAGATTCGGAACTTCGTGATTGATGCTCATAGTAACTGGAATACTCTCTATCTTCTCATAGGAGGTGAAAAAGGCACGGTGCCGATTGAATATCGGACATATGGCAGCGACAACATCCCCAGCGACGAGTACTACGGGGATTTAGACGACGATTGGGTTTACGAGGTCTTTGTCGGCCGAGTGACAGCGGAAGGTTTTACTCAAATCAACTGCTTTATCAACAAGGTGCTTAAATATGAGATTGACCCGCCGTTAGACAACTACCCCCTGGACATATGTCTTTTAGGTATGGACTTGACGCTTGCCACCGAGCCACCCTGGTACACTCTTACCCGTAGTGAGGATTTGAAGA
Organism: uncultured Ignavibacteriales bacterium; assembly: GCA_964650395.1. Lineage (GTDB taxonomy): Bacteria > Zixibacteria > MSB-5A5 > GN15 > FEB-12 > CAZYRH01. Next base: position 10,148 of record CAZYRH010000043.1, on the reverse strand, counting down.
AGTCGATCAACAGTGCCTATATCCCACATCAATTTAACGTCACGACGGTCTATGACACGCAGTTTGACAATCACCGGACGAAATTCCTTAACGCCCTCAACGACGGCCAGAACCTGGTCAATCATAGCGACCATAGCAACTACAATTGTCTTGGCACTGGTGATAGGAATCACGGCTCGTACATATATAATTCAGATGTCAATAATCTTACCAATACAAACAGGATGAGTAATGTCTTTTCGATCGGGTGCCATGCCTTGGAGTTGGACTACAACGACTGCATTGCAGAATACTTCGTTATCTACAACAACCTCGAAGCCGGGGTGTCTTTTACCGGAAACACACGTTCCGGTTGGTTCTACGTTGGTAATCCTACCAGTTTGTCAGGGCATATGGACCTCTACTGGTGGCGAGGAATCTTTCTCTATAATCAGTACCGCTTGGGCGAGGCTCTGGCCTGGACTAAAAACAATAATTCCCATACCGGAGATTGGACTTATTGCCAATGGACGCTCAACCTGTTGGGGGAGCCGGAAATGCCAATCTGGACAGATTCCATTAAAGCTCTGGTGGTAACGCACCCCGCCAACTTCCCGGTTGCGCCGTCTTCATTTCCCGTGCATGTCGAGGACACAGCAGGAAATCCAGTTGATTCCACCTTCGTTTGCCTGTGGAAAGGGGACGAGGTTTATAAAAGAGACTACACTGATTCCAACGGTGATCTCACACTGATAGTTACACCTTCAACTCATGGTGATATGTACGTGACCGTTACAGCCCAGAACTTCCTCCCCTATGAGGGGACAGCCGAATGTTCCGGTAATATGCCGCCGGTAGCCGATTTCACCTACGAACCGCCTGTTCCCACTCGGCACGACACAGCGCAGTTCACCAGCGCCTCTCATGACGATGACGGCTCTATCGTCGACTGGCAATGGGATTTCGGAGATGATTCCACCGCTTCCGGAGAACAGGTGACTCACTCTTTTGCGACCTACGACTCTTTCGCAGTGACACTGATAGTTGTGGATGACGGCGGCGCCAGCGACACGGTGCAAACGGAAGTTAGCGTCCAACCGATCTGCGGTGACATCGATGATAACGGTGCCGAGCCTAATATCGCCGACCTAACCTATCTGGTCGAGTACCTGTTCAAGTCTGGCCCGCCACCTCCGATGATGGAGGCAGCAGACATCAATGGGGAAGAGGGAGTGAATATCGCGGACCTAACCTACCTGGTCGCTTACCTCTTTCAAAGCGGGCCCAAGCCGAACTGTGGGCAAGCAAAATAACGGTATCTAAAATTCATTAAGGATTGTCCGTCAGAATTCCCCGGTCATCCTTGCCAAGGCAAGGGTGGCCTTTGGCTTAGGGTAACCTATTCATGGCAAGTAAAACCATCGGAGTGGAACGGACACAAACCTAAACACTACCCATTCTACAACGAGTAGCCCTTATGTCCTGTCATGTGCCTTCGTCGCAACGCATGGCTGCCAGAGTGGCAGAATTGTAATAATATAGCTTGACATCTAACCACAAGACCTGTAGTATTTTAAGTATATGCCCTTAGAGCCACAGGCCATAATGACTTTTATAAGGTCAAAGTCTGACCGACCCATGAGAATTAAAGAGTTGGCCAGAGCTCTCTCAATTCCACAGTCGGAATACAAAGGTTTTCGCAAGATCGTAAGAGAACTCTTGCAATCCGGCGAGCTGGTCAAACTCAAGCGGAATCGAATTGGCCTCGCCTCACAAATGGACATTGCTGTGGGCAAGATTTCAATAACTAAGGGAGGTGTTGGCTTTGTGCCTTGGGACAAAGGTGACAAAGACCTAATGATTCCAAGTGCGCACCTTTCGACGGCACTGGATGGTGATAAGGTGATGGTGCGATTGACCGGTCACAGCGGCGGCAGGAGGACCAGCACGGTGATAAAAATCGTTGAGCGGGCTACCCGACAGATTGTGGGCCTGTTTCACAAGAGGGGTAGTTTCGCCATTGTCGAGCCTGATGACCCTCACCTGCATCGCAATATCTACATTCCGCCCAATGAAACAGCTAGCGCCAGAGACGGCGAAAAGGTGGTTGCCGATTTAACCCTATGGGATGACCCTTATCTCAATCCGGAAGGGAAGATCGTAGAGCGGTTGGGATTTCCAGGCGACCCCGGGGTCGATATGCTGACTGTGATAAAGAGTTTTAACCTGCCGGAGGAATTCCCCGCTAACGTACTTAGGGAAGCACGGGAACCCGCCGCCATGCTCACCAAAGATGAGATTGTTCGCAGGCTGGACTTGACCAAGGAATGCATCTACACTATCGATCCCGAAGATGCCAAGGATCATGACGATGCCATATCAGTTGAGAGGATTAAAGGTGGTTATCGCCTGGGTGTGCATATAGCTGATGTCTCATATTTTGTTAAAGAAGGCACCGCGCTTGACAGGGAGGCGTTTGAGCGGGGCAACTCTGTCTACCTGCCGGGGATGGTTATTCCTATGCTGCCGGAAACCCTGTCCAATGACCTCTGTTCCCTCAAGCCGAATCGCAAACGTCTGGCGCATTCAATCATGGTTGATTTCAATAACAAGGGCAAGATGCTCAGGTGGCGGTTGGCTGATACTGTTATCAAGTCAAAGGCAAAACTGGCCTACGAAGAGGTGCAGCGCTATTTTGACGGCGGCGAGGTTACCTCCAAGGTTAGCAGGGTAGCAGATAGCCTGACGCTCGCGCGGGAGCTGGCCGGGATTCTGAGCCAAAGGCGGTTTGGTGAAGGTTCGCTCGATTTCGATCTGCCGGAAGCGAAAATCATTTTGAACGAAAAAGGGGAAGTGCTGGAACTTGGCAACCGGGTTCGTTTAGAATCACATCGCCTGATTGAAGAGTTCATGCTGGCAGCCAATCGCGCCGTGGCCTTGGAAGTGTTCCGATATGGTCAGCCGTTTCTCTATCGTGTCCATGACAAACCGGATTTGGAAAAGCTGCAAGCCTTCTCCGAAATGATGTCCCGCCTGGGATACAAGTTCCCGGTGTCACCTACTATGAAGCCGCTGGCCTTGGCCCGTTTTTTGGATCGGGTGAAAAATGCCCCAGAAGCAGACCTTATAAACGAATTGATGCTGCGCTCGATGATGAAGGCGGTCTATCAAAGAGAAAACATCGGCCATTTTGGTTTAGCTTTTACGCATTATACCCATTTCACCTCCCCTATCCGCCGTTACCCGGACCTGCTTGTTCACCGTTTACTGCGTAAGCTGAAAAATGGCAAGTATCCTCCAGCGTTTGCCAAGCGAATCGTGTCCGTCATTGACCATGTCGGTAGTCATTGTTCCGAGACCGAGCGGACAGCCGAGAATGCTGAGCGCCAAGCAATCAAGGTCAAGCAGGTAGCTTTTATGGCCCAGTATGTCGGCGATGAATTTGACGGCGTTATTTCCGGCGTTACCGGCTACGGTTTTTTTGTCAGGCTTGACAACTTGGGCGTTGAAGGATTGGCGCGTCTATCTTCAATTGATGACGACTACTACCGGTTTGACGAAAAGCAGTACCGGATTATCGGCCGCCGCCACGGGCACTGTTTTCGATTGGGGGATAAGATTAGGGTCGGGGTGTTGAAGGTGGACAAGGCCAATTGCGAAATTGACCTGCACATAGCAAAACAGCAACTAAATAACAAAGAAGGAACTCGCAAAAAGAGACAAACCAAACTCCTGCAGACGAAGCGGAGACTGTAGAGCAAGTCTTTCCAAGACCTGCCAGTCCGCTCTATAGGCGGACAGGAACCGGAGATTCCTGACCTGTTTAATACTGTGTAATTATGGTGAATAGAACAGCTATACTGCTTGATCCCGACAAGGTTGAAAACGATGCTATCGCCTGGGGGAAAATCGGTCTGGTTGTGACGGAGCTGTCACAACTTTATCAGATCGTCAAAGAGAACCGTATTGATTTGATCCTGGTCGATGAAGCCCGCACCGACCTCAAGCGTGTAGTGGCAGCGAAGATACGCCGCTACAACGGCTTGACGGAAATATGGAACGTGGCGGACAACAGCCTTCATCAGGAAGCGGACAATGACTACATCGATGGCGCTATCTCCCGTAACCTTGGCGAGGAGGGCGTGGCAAAGAAGATCAAGTACATTCTCAAAGGCAAAGACCTGCTGAGTCATTTCAAAATTGTCAGTCGCTCACCCAAGATGAAGGTAGTGGCTGAGACTATTGAGCGTATTGCGCCGACTGATGTCTCCGTATTGGTGGTGGGGCCGTCAGGGTCGGGCAAAGAGCTGGTGGCCCACGCTATTCATGACAATTCCACTCGGCGTGAAAATCCCTTTGTCGCCATAAATTGCGGCGCCCTGGCTGAGGGAGTTCTGGAGTCGGAGCTGTTCGGTCACGAGAAAGGTGCTTTTACCGGTTCGGTCGCCAAGCGAGAGGGGCTGTTTTACAAAGCGAATGGGGGGACTATTTTCCTTGACGAAATTAGTGAAACCAAACCCCAGATGCAAGTGAAGCTCTTGCGGGTTCTGGAGGATGGAACCTATTATCCGGTCGGTTCATCGGTCCCGAGAAAGGCCGATGTACGAGTAGTCTCAGCCACCAACCGGGACCTCACCGATACGATCAACGATCGTCTGTTTCGTGAGGATTTGTATTTTCGGATTGGAGTGGTGAAAATTGTCCTGCCGCCATTGTGGGAGAGAACATCAGATGTCCAACCGCTTTTGCAACACTTCTGGAGCGGCAAGCCGCGTTTAGACTACTCCGATTCCGCTTTGGAATTGTTGGTGAAGTACGACTGGCCGGGCAACGTGCGGCAACTCAAGAACTTCACTGACCGTACAGCAGCGCTAAAGCAGACGGGTTTGGTTGAGGCCGAAGACGTTCAGCGGTTTATTCAAGAGCAGCACACGTCAGTCAGACATTTGCCCGTTTTGACCGGCAAGACAGTAGAAGAGGCCGGGCAGGAACTGATTTACCGCGCTATTCTCTCTTTGGGCAATGAAGTCCGCATGCTCCGCGACCTGATAACAGCCCATCTCCCTAGCGAAGAGCCGCTCAACAAACAAGAACCGTCAACAGCCGCGCTTCGGAAAGGGACAACCATGGAGCAAATGGAAAGGATTCTCATTGAACAGGCCCTCGCTGAAACCAAGGGAAACCGCAAGGAAGCAGCACGTAAACTGGGCATAGGCGAGCGAACATTATACCGAAAGATCAAAAAATACAATCTAGTGTGATGTCCCAGAAATACATGCTAATAAAAAAAGCAGCAAATTAAATCGTGGCATGGGCATCTTGCCCATGATTCACGGGCATGATGCCCGTGCTACTGCAAAAGAATATGTGAACATATATTTGGGACGCAACACTAGGCTGATGATACGGTCGCTGGGAACTGCTATTGCGCTCACCTTATGTTTGGCGGCGATTTCCTTTTCCCTGGAGCTGTCAACCACTGTATACCCTTCCGAGGACGAGCTTTTGGAAGCCCTCAGGCTGGGAGAGATTGACGCCGCCCAGTATGTGATTCTACAGGAAGTCATCTTTCGCGGCGTTGATTCAACTAACTCTCATCTCCTCGATGAAATACCAAACCTATCCTTCTTTTTACCTGATCCGAAGTCGCTGGGTACTGATTTGGAAAACGAACAAGCGAGCGGCTTTTCCAAATTGCCGCTAAAGGGCAGTCAAAGAGCCGGTGAGTTAAGATACCAGTACCATCAAGAGATGGGGCACGAAGAACGAGCGCGGTACCGAGCTTCCGGACGCATCCCTCTGAACAATCACTTTGAAACCGCTTTCAAGTTCCACCGGGAATTCTCCGGTCAAGAGCGGTGTGTGAGCCGACAGCTTGCGTACATGAACGCCAAAGGCAATCTGAACGAGGTAAGGCTTGGCAGTTTTTCCCGTCGGTTAGGGTTGGGCACGATCTTTGGATATCGGGGAAAGTTGCTTGAGTTTTCTGATAGACTCGATGAAGAATCATTTCTTTTCCCTGACTTCGGCGGCTACAACGGCGCTTACGGCAGGGTGAAGTTTAACCGATTGGAAATAGAGGTCCTCAGCTCCATAAACAGAGACACCAATCATACTCTTGCGTCCGGTGGAGGAATGGTTTCTCTGAAGATGTCCTCCTTCCGACCGGCTGTAATAATCGGTTGGAACCGCCTTAAGAACAGATACACTGGCCATCATTTGGACGACATCAAGTACGGTCTTAACTCACTGTATCGCTACCGTGATGGTTATCTCAGTTTCGAGCTTTGCGCCCAAAGCGGGGAACGATCCTCGTGGGGCGGATTTATAACCGAGGGGCGACATCATTTTGGCTTAGCGGAAATCAAATATGCCGGCTGGATGTATAGTGACGACTACCTTGATCTTACCGGCGGCAGCAAAGCCGGCAACCTCCGCCACACGGCAACGCTGGACAAAGTCGATTTTGACTATTCCGACAAGCGCTCCGGTCAGGAAGGGGGGATGCTGAAAAGCATTGTCCTGTTGAGCGAAAAACTGGAAATGGTCAACTCATTGGTGCATGCCGGTAGATGTAAAGACACGTCTGACTTTCAATTTCTCTCTGGACTGGTTAAAAAACTCAACCGCCGCCTGGAGGTTCGGCTTGACTATCTGAACAAGGCCAAGAGGCGGATTGACGCAGGCAAAAGGCGGGATGATGTTAATCAAAGGACGCGCCTTGAAACACGAATCAAAGCTGACAACTTGTCGGCAAGAAGCTATATTGCTTACAATACTCAAAGCGGTAGAAGAGATTATGTTTCGTTCTTTGTGAATCTCAGGTACCGGTCTCCGAAGGTCGGGGCGATTGAGGTATGGTCTAACCTGGCGCGCTTTGATTTGGGTAAGACGATTATCGACTACTGGTACATGTATCTAAAGAGTAAACAGCAAGTGTTTGGCAATCTAACGGCAACAGTCAAGCTGAGCCACCGGTATGATCGCAGTTCGACACAGAGGCATCGTACGGTTGTTTCACTGGAGGTGAACGCCGGTTTATGAGGAGCAACGCTCCAATTATTTGTAGTGCCTTCGGGCTGTTGAGTGCGATGGTGTGTTTCTCCCCGCAGGCCAAGGTTGTAGTCAATGAAGTAATGGCCAACGAACCGGGTGGATCCAAAACTCTGGAGTGGATTGAAGCCTACAATGATTCGTTTACAGAAGTCTCAATGTCAGGCTACAGGTTCAGGGTTACTAACCTCAAGGCTGACGAAAAGTGGATTGAACTCCCTGATAGTTTACAACTCAACGCCAGCGAGTACTACATTATCTGTCGCAGACTTTTTTCAACTGATTCGTCAGGCTTTGAAGATGTGTGGGGCAATAGTTCGGGTGTCTGGGGGGACACGCCTGAAGAAAGCCGACTGCAGATACCGTTGACGGCTCAATTCTCTCTGACAAACGACAGTGGTGCCGTTGAACTGTACGATCCGCAGGGAGCGCTCATTTCAGAACTCGCATGGCATGAACCGGGTCAGGACGGCTTTTCCTGGGAGCGGACATCGCCCCAATCTCTGGCAATTGACCAATCAGTCGATCCCAGCGGTTCGACGCCCGGATTCGTTAATTCACTCACTCCGATGCCACACGACCTTGCTCTGAGTAACGTTGAAGTGGCATCCACCAATGGTGAAACCTTGATAACATTCAAGGTAGCCAATCGAGGGTTAACCGTTGTTTCAAATGCTCAACTGTTTCTCTACCTCGATCCTGGAGATAGTACAGCAGACCCTTCCGATGCTATTGATACAATTGACCTCGATGAAATTGATCCCGGATTAATGTCGTTAATAACAAGAGACTATTTCTTCAATGGTATCTATGTTAATTTGATGGCTTCTTTGAGTTATGATGACCGCAATCTAAACAACACAGTTAACTTTATAGCCACGGGTGTAGATTTTCCACCCATTATTCTTTCGGAACTGCTGGCTAATCCCGAAGACCCTCTGAAGACGGAGTGGATTGAAATAAAAAATCGCCATAATGAGCCTTTTGATATTACCGGGTGGCGGTTTGGAGATTCTCTTAGACTCTATACAATTGCCGATACTCCACTGACAATTGATCCCAATGAGTATTTCATCCTTACTGAAGATTCACAGGCCTTTCTGGATTTCTACCATGGCTTTAACAAAGGTTATCTGCAGCCGGATCACTGGCCGGAGTTCAACGATAAAAGCAAGGACATTGCTCGCCTGGTCGACAGTTTCGGTATCGAGGTGGACCGTTTTGAGTACGAAAAGACATTCGAAGATAACTATACCTGGAGCCGAGGAGAGGATATTGGCCGCGAAAACGACTGGGGTCGCTCAGAGAACATGGGCGGCTCACCTGGCAAGCCGAATTCCGTGCTGTATGAACCGGCTGGCTCCGATGTGGCGGTAATGATTGAACCGAATGTTTTTTCTCCTGACGGAGACGGTTTTGAAGACATCGCCGTTATCTCTGTGGAAGCTCCCAAGGACAAAGAGCTTACGTTGAGAATTTATGACCGTCAGGGGAGAGTGGTAAAGACCCTTATTGACGGTGAAACGTATTTGAAAAACAGCTACGAGTGGGATGGTAGCTCCGATGCCAATAACCGTCTCCCCATCGGCATATACATTTTGTATTTTGAAGCTGCTGACGGAGGATCAGTCAAAAAACCAATAGTAATTGCTCGATGACCATGACAAGCAAGCTTGCCTTATTTGCCATTCTCTTGGTTCCGTTTAGTGCTGGGAACCTGGCCGCCTTTGAGTTCATCACCGGCCGGGGAATTGGTTTAGGACAGTCAGTGATTCTATCCCGGTCATCGGCCTCAGAGTTGGTTTCAACGCCCAGTGAGGGGATCTCAGATGGTGAGATGAAACTGGAATTTAGCGTGAATCGTAAATTTGAAATCAAAGATCTTGATCAGGCCTTTATCGCCGCCGCATATCGATGCCGTCGATTTAGCTTTACCCTAGGACTGTCCCAGTTTGGCTACCGCGATCTCTATTCGGAGCGTACCGTCAAAACGGGCGTAGCCTGGCATGTCAACTCATTCACTGTTGGGACGACTCTCTCAGCCATGCTGGTGTATTTTGGGGGAGGCTATGAGAGCCTCAGCGCGTCTACTTTCGGGACGGGAGTATCTTACAAAACTCCAAGGGTCATTGGTTCCGTTACTGCGGACAACCTCTCTTCACCCCGGCTTGACCAAAACAGCCCACCGATCAATCCCAAGTATTCAGTCTATCTTGAGGTACTTGGAGAAGGTTCGTATTCGCTAACCGGACGAGCCACGCTTGAGAAAACCGAACGGCCTCAGTTCGCCCTGGGACAGAAAATAGATGTCTCTCAACGGGGCGCTATATTCTGGGGATTATCGACCAGCCCGTTGCAGTACGGAGGAGGGGTTGAGATCACGTTCCAAAAGAGCCGGATTTCCTACGCCGCTTCTTACCACCCCGTTCTCGGTTTTTCGCACTCAGGATCGTTATCTTTCTGTTTTGGTGCCTCAGCGAATAACAAGGGAAAACAACCGTGACTTCGCTTCCATCGTTACATCATCTAACCAGACAGGAGATTGAAAAGTGGGAGCAGGGGCACCTTGCGCCGTATGCCGCCTTGTCATCACAGTCGCGCGGAAGAATCTACCCTCAGGTTGAGCACTCTCTGCGCACCGCTTTTCAACGTGACCGGGACCGGATCATCCACTCGGCTGCCTTCAGACGATTAGAATACAAAACGCAAGTGTTTATTCCCCACGAACGAGACCACTACCGGACCAGGCTGACTCATACTATCGAGGTGGCTCAGATAAGTCGCACGCTGGCGCGGAGTCTGCGATTGAACGAGGACCTGTCGGAGGCGGTCGCCTTAGTGCATGACCTGGGGCATACCCCTTTTGGTCATTCCGGCGAAGATGTATTGAATGATCTTTTGAAGGATTGCGGCGGGTTCAATCATAACCGGCAATCTTTGCGGGTGGTTGATATTCTTGAACAGCACTACCCGCAGCATCCTGGGCTGAACCTTTCATTTGAGGTTCGTGAGGGAATCGTCAAACATGAAACGACTGTAAAGATGAATCTGGAGGAATTCCATCCGAATCAACAGCCGACTCTTGAAGCATCTCTGGTGGACATTGCCGATGAAAT
>CAZYRH010000042.1:8572-17045 GCA_964650395.1 uncultured Ignavibacteriales bacterium | reverse complement strand
GAGCTTGCGCTGAAAACGCCTCGTTAGCCTCAATCAGGTCCCAGTGGTTGATATCTACGTTCATTTTCTTCATGAGCTTCTGCACAGCATAGATAGGGGAATAGAAAAGCTCCTCGGGGGGTGTGCCGGCGACTGTGTAGTCAATCACTTTAGCCAAGGGGGTAAGCCCTTTTTCTTTCATGTAGCGCTCTGACACAACCACCGCTGCAGCGCTGCCGTCGTTCAGGCCAGGGGAGTTACCGGCGGTGACGGTGCCGTCCTTTTCAAACGCCGGCCGCAGTTTAGCCAACATCTCAAGGGAGATATTAGGACGGGGACCTTCGTCTTTGTTAAAGATGACCGGGTCGCCTTTTCGTTGAGGAATGGCAACATCGAAAATCTCCTCTTTGAATTTACCGGCTTCCTGCGCCGCTACCGCTTTTTTGTGTGAGTTATAAGCATACTCGTCCTGCTGTTCGCGGGTGATGTTTTCCTTTTTTCTGGTCATCTCGGCGGCGACGCCCATGTGGAAATTATTAAAGCTGTCCCACAGACCGTCGGTAATCATCAGATCAATCAACTTCTGATGTCCGAACTTGAACCCGGTCTTGGCGCCGTGCAGTGCCAAAGGCGCTTGGGACATCGATTCCATGCCGCCGGCCACGATCACGTTCTGGTCACCGGCCCGGATCGATTGCGCTGCAAGCATTACCGCTTTGAGACCGGAACCACAGACCTTGTTTATTGTCATGGCGGCAACTTCGGGCGGCACGCCCCCGTGGATAGCGGCCTGCCGAGCGGGAGCCTGGCCACAACCACCCTGGACAACCTGACCCATGATTACCTCTTCAACGTCCGCCGGGTCAATACCGGCTCGTCTGATTGCTTCTTTGACAGCTAAGGCGCCCAACTGGGGGGCAGGGATTGTTCCCAGCCCACTGTGCAAAACGCCGACGGCGCTGCGGCAGGCCGAGATTATGTAGGCATTGTTTCTTTCAGCCATGTTAATTTCCTCCGAGTTTTTTTTTAATATCCAATGTTAATTTCATGTATAATGGAAAACCATGAGGAAAGCAAGAAAATCAAGTGAATAATTTCACAAATCTCCGTCTGTCAGTAACGAAGAAAAAAGAGGTTAAAAGGAATTTTTTTGTTTACAGCCATTGTTGCAACGTGTTCCTTAAGCCAGCTAAATGTATTTTAGAGCAAGATATAGGCGAAGTGAAGCAAGCTAATAAGTTAATAGCAGATATATTCCATAAACCACATTACATTAAAGGAGGTTCTGTAATGAGAACACTTACTTGTGTGACCGCTATCCTGTTGCTCGCCGGAGCGGTCATGGCTGCCGAAACGCCGGTCGACAAGGGGAGCATGGTTGTCGGCGGTACCGCCTACTTCATGACCCAGAGCGGTGACTGGTATGAGAATGCCGATGGTGAGGGTGTTAACACGATCGCTCTTGAGCCTTCGATAGGTTACTTTGTTGCCCCCAGTATCATGGTTGGCGGGAGGATCCTGTTCGAGAGTGAGTCACAGGGCGATAATAAAGAGACCATTTTTGGCATCGGCCCGGAGGTGGGATATTACTTCAACCTCGACGCCACGCGTACTGAAGCCAAAGGGGCGATCTATCCCTACGTCAAAGCCTTCTTCGTTTACGCGCAGTACAAGGACGAGTGGACGGGTGGTGATGAAACAACCGATATCACAATGTTTGGCGGCCAGGGCGGCGGTGTCTTCATGCTGTCGAACGCCATTGGTCTTAACGCCAGCGTGAAGTTCCAGAGTGAGAGCTACAAGGAGGACGATGCCGACGAGTCCGTTTCTGGAACAAGTCTCCAGGTTGGCGCCGGTATCACGGCATTCCTCTGGTAGACGAGTACACCCAGTCAGGAATTGTAAAGCCTCGCCGCGGCCAGCGGCGGGGCTTTTTGATTTGCCGTATTCGAGCGGGGCAGATGTGGACATATGCTGCCCACGAGGATGAGGTCGCTTCACACGGCACCGATTAGAATGGCACCGTTCTACGGCATGCTCAGCTGGGATCATAGGCAAGCCCCCCCATTGACTTTTTTCTTGCTCGGGCACTGCTATGTTGGTTAACCTAATGTGAAGCTGGTCAGCATACAAGTGCCAATGTGGTCGAGGCTCGATTTACATTTGCATGAAAGTTTGTGACTGACTGGGCGTTAAGATTACATGAGCATAAGTCGAAATTATATATGATACGTAGAAAATCTGTTGGTAAGGAGTCTAATATGAAAAAGTCACTTTTAACTGCGGTGTGTGTGACTTTTTTCGCACTCGGCGTTTCCGCGCAGGTGCCGACACCGTTTAGTCTGTATGCGGGGGGAGCATTTAGCCTGCCCAACGCACCGGATGGCTTCAAAGATAGTTTTAAGACCGGTTATCACGGGATGGTCGGGTTCGGTTACAAGATGGGGCCGGGCTTCCAGCTTGTCGGCAAGGCCGAGTACCACAAATTCTCATACGATTTCGCCGGCCTGTCGGAGGTTAATGGAGGCGACAGCAAGATGTGGCTGTTCGGCGGCGACGGTCGTTACTCCCTTGACCTGCCTGCCGCCCCTGTCAAGCCGTACGCTTTTGCCGGAGTTGGGCTTGCCAATATCAAGCAATCCGAGTTTGGCGGTGACTCTTCTCTGGCCAGTTCGTTCACACCATCATTTCCAAAAAGTAAGACCAAAATGTACTACAATTTGGGTGGTGGCGTTGAGCTTAAAAGCGGGCCGGGGTTCAGTCTGTTTATTCAGGGCCGCTATGTGAGCATCGCCACCGAAAGCAATAACACTTCCTTTATCCCGATAACGGTCGGGCTGAAGTTTTTCTAAGCGACCATGGCAGATCTTCGAAAGCCGGAGCATTGACTCCGGTTTTTTATATGCTTTTTCATCCAACCCATTCGGGGTGGGTCGTACCTCGATGGCTCTAGTTGACAGGACGCGCTAAGTTTCGTATTCCTTTGTCTGGGTCATGATGAACGGAGTCGAAGTATGAAACCATATGGTTCAGAACAACTCATAGACGATTATATGCGAATGATTGCAACTTGGTATAACCAGTCATACAGGTAGTAGAAGTGAACTATGAAATACAACCTGTTGCCGATGCCGACAAGAGCTGGGTGCTTGAGGTTGTCCGTGGCTGGGGTGCCGATTTTGTTGTCACCCGCGGCAGGAAAGTCTACCCCACCGAGATCAAGGGCTTTTACGCTGTAGATGACTCAGGCAAGAAGGTCGGTCTCGTAACGTTCGAGATAGTTGCAAACAAGTGCGAGATAGTTACACTCGATGCGTTTGATAAGTTCTCCGGTGTCGGTACTGCTCTGACGGAAAAAGTGCGAGAGGTCGCAACCGCTCGGGGCTGCCAACGCCTCTGGCTTATCACTACCAATGATAACCTGGATGCGATTCGTTTTTACCAGCGCCGGGGATTCACGATTGCGGCTGTCCATGTCAACGCTCTGGCTGAATCACGCAAAATCAAGCCGTCCATCCCGGAAATCGGCCAGCATGGCATACCGCTTCGAGATGAGATTGAGTTTGAAGTGATTCTTTAGATCAAGCCACACTTAGAGCTGGCTGAGTTACTGTCTCTCGCTAAAGAGATAAGCACAGTTGAAAACATACTGTGTCACAGAGTTTGAAGGGGACTGTCCGGTTGTGTAACATACCCCTTGCCAACATTCCTCTTGTAGTATACTATTACTTTATATGAAACTGGGGATAATCGGTAAGCCGCAGTCCGGCAAAACCACTGTGTTCAACGCCGCCTCCGGCAGGCAGGAAGTAGTTGGTGATTTCAGCCAGGCGGCACACCGAGCTGTTATCAAAGTGCCGGACGATAGGGTCATAAAGCTTGCTGCATTGGTGAAGCCACAAAAGGTTACTCACGCTGAGATCGATTTTCTTGATGCTCCGGGGTTTACCGGTAAGGGTAAGCAATCGACCAGTCTTGACATCAGTCCCGAACTTCGCCAAACGGATGCTCTTATAGTAGTCGTGGATGCTTTTTCCGCAAACTCCCATCCCCCCCGTGATATCCAAGACCTGATTGACGAAATGATCATAGCCGACCAGGTAATGATTGAAACCAACATTGACAAAAAATCAAAAAAGATAAAACTTACCGGCGACAAATCCGAGAACCGCGAACTTGACTTGCTCAAGAAGTCGCTGCAGGTGCTGGAGCAGGAGAAGCCGCTTATTGATCTCGATTTGTCGGAAGACGACGCCAAGCTTCTGCGTGGTTACATGTTCCTTTCACAGAAGCCGCTATTAATTGTTATCAATATCTCTGAGAAAGCCCTCCCTGACACCGAAAAGATTTATCAAGAGTATACCCATTTTATTACGCCGCAGAAAAAGGAACTGGCTGTTTTGAGCGGTGAAATAGAAATGGAGTTGGCCTCGCTTGAGAAAGAGGAGCAAAGGGCCTTTCTGGACGAACTGAAAATAGCGACGCCGGCGGTCGAGCAGGTGATTCAGAAGTCCTACAACCTGTTAGGACTAATCTCGTTCATAACAATTGAGGGGCCGGAAGTGAGAGCCTGGCCGATCAAGAAAGGCACCGTTGCCCGAAAAGCCGCCGGAGTCGTTCACAGCGACATTGAGCGGGGCTTCATTCGAGCGGAAGTTACCAGATATGAGGACTACGTGGCATACGAAACTCACGCAGCTCTAAAGGCTGCCGGCAAAACACGGCTTGAAGGAAAAGAATACATTGTGCAGGATGGCGATGTGATACTGTTCCGGTTTAATATATAGCGTGCGAACCTGTTTCAGCAAACCAATGTATCGAATTAGTTGTTCAAAAAATGACGGCCATGCCGATATGATACGTAACCAAAAGAATAGCGCTCTCTGTTTTCAAGTGAGGCAATCGTGGTAAATCTGATGGACGAAACGAAGAAAGAGGATGTGACGGCGATCCAGGTTCTGCCGATCCTGCCTCTCAAAGGCACTATTGTGTATCCGTACCTGGTTGTTCCGCTGATGATACAGGATCCAGAACAGACGCGCCTGGTCGATGATGCTCTTATGCGCGGCTCACGCATCGGGCTGTTCTTGCAAAAGGATCCCAAACAAGAAAATCCCTCCCCGGATGATTTATATCAAGTGGGGTGCACCGGAAACATTCTGAAAATGTTGCGCTTTCCGGATGGCACCGTCCGATTTTTGATTCAGGGATTAGCCCGCATACGGATAAGGAGATTCACTTCCGCTCCCCCACGGATGATGGCGGAGGTTGAAGAGCTGGAAGAAATCGTCGAGGAAACGGTTAAGCTGGAGGCTCTTCACCGCAACCTCACCGAGCAGGTTAAGACACTGGTGGAGCTGGCGCCTTATTTGAGCGAAGAGTTCCACATATCGGCAATTAACCAGGATACCCCCTCCAAGCTGACTGACTTTGTTGCCTCCAACCTCAATATTACTATTTCCCAAAAGCAGCAGTTGTTGGAGGAGCTTAATGTTCTCAAGAGGATGAACAAGCTGTATCTGGCCTTGAACAAGGAGATTGAGGTCTTACAGCTTTCCCAGAAGATTCAGTCACAGGCCGCCAGCGAGCTGGGCAAGTCGCAACGCGACTACATCCTGCGGGAACAGTTGAAGGCCATCAGAAAGGAATTGGGTGACGCCGATGAAACGTCCGAGGCGGAGGAGTTTGAAAAAAAGATAAAGGTTGCCAAGATGCCTGAGTACGCCGAGCAGGCTTCTCGAAAAGAGTTAGACCGCCTTTCCCATATGAACCCCTCCTCAGCGGAATACACCGTCTCGAGAACCTACCTTGATTGGCTGGTCTCCCTTCCGTGGGGCATCTCAACGTCGGACAAGCTTGACCTGAAACGCGCTAAGAAGATTCTCGATGATGACCACTATGATCTTGACAAAGTAAAAGATCGTATCCTTGAGTATCTGGCCGTACGAAAACTGAAATCAGATATCAAGGGGCCAATAATCTGCTTTGTCGGTCCTCCCGGGGTGGGCAAGACCTCTCTGGGGAAGTCCATTGCTCGTGCCCTGGGGCGCGAGTTCGCTCGCGTCTCGCTGGGCGGCATGCGTGATGAAGCTGAGATCAAAGGACATCGCCGGACCTATATCGGTGCTATGCCGGGCCGCGTCATCCAGTCTATCAAACGCTGCGGTTCCAATAACCCCGTTATCATGCTTGACGAAGTCGACAAGCTCGGCGCCGATTTCCGCGGTGATCCTTCCTCGGCGTTGCTTGAGGTTTTGGACCCGGAGCAAAACGACTCGTTTTCCGATCATTATCTCGAAATAGCGTTCGATCTGTCCAAAGTGATGTTTATTACAACCGCCAACTGGATGGAACCTATTCCGCCAGTCCTACGCGACCGTATGGAGGTCATCCCAATTCCCGGCTATACCGACTTGGAAAAGGTGGCCATTGCCAAGCGGCATCTTATCCCCAAGCAGCTTGACAATCACGGGCTGACCAAAGCGAATCTTGCCTTTCAGGATTCTGCTATCAAGGCAATCATAGACGGTTACACGCGCGAGGCCGGACTGAGGAATCTGGAGCGAGAAATCGCATCCGTAGCGCGCAAAGTGGCTCGCAAGGTAGCCTCCGGGTCGAAACGAAAGATCAACGTCAACGCTAAGGATATCTCCAAGCTTCTGGGACCAAAGAAGTTCATACGGGAAGCGCTGAGTCGCCAGGGGCAGGTCGGTGTCGTCCCCGGTCTGGCCTACACTGCCGTTGGCGGAGAGCTGTTGTTTATTGAGGCAACCGCGATGCCGGGTAAAAGGGAGTTGACCTTAACCGGACACCTTGGCGACATCATGAAAGAATCAGCCCAGGCAGCCCTGTCATTCATACGCTCCAACAGCACCGAATTGAATATCCCCGCGGACATCTTTGAGAATCGGGAAATTCATATCCATGTCCCCTCCGGAGCCACACCTAAAGACGGACCATCAGCCGGGATTACAATAGTAGTGGCATTGGCCTCGCTCTTGACCAAAATGCCGGTCAAGCCGTGTTTGGCGATGACCGGTGAAATCACGCTCCGGGGGCAGATCCTGCCTATAGGAGGGTTAAAAGAGAAGCTGTTGGCGGCTTATCGCGCGGGAGTCAAGACTGTGATGCTTCCTGAAGAAAATCGAAAAGACACCATCGAATTACCGTCGGAGATAAAAGGCAGCGTTAAATTAAAATTCTTCTCTGATGCATTGGCCGCTGTCAAGTTTGCCCTGGAGATGCGTAGTAAGAACAAGTCCGGTCAACAAAAGCAAACGACAAAAAAGACCGCAGGCTAAGCAATAGGCCATCATCGCATGAAACTGGTCACCGCTGAACAGATACGTCAGATTGACCGCAAGGCCATTGACGAGCAGAATATCCCTGGCCCGGAACTGATGGAGAACGCCGGACGCGGTATCGCTGAAAGATTGCTAAGAAGTGTTATCGATGCCTCCCCTGACGAAAAGGTCGCCGTATTCTGCGGTAAAGGGAACAACGGCGGCGACGGCTTCGTAGTCGGACGCCATCTGTCCCAGTCCGGTGTCGATGTTATCATCTACTTCATGGGTCCTATTGATAAACTCTCGCCTGATGCCCGGTTAAATTTCGACCGTGCCGTAAGCCTTGGTATGAACCTGATTGAGGTAACCTCAATCGACATTCTGCCGGAAAAACTTAACTGTGACTACATAGTTGACGCTATCTTTGGCACCGGTTTTAGTGGCGCTCCGCGGGGACTGGCTGCGGAAGTTATTGAATACATTAACCGTCATGACGGTAAGACAGTTATATCTATTGATCTTCCCTCTGGAGTGAATACCGACACCGGTCAGCACGAGGGTGCGGTTATCAAGGCCGACTACACCTTCCCGTTGGCGCTGCCGAAATACGGCCTATATGTTTCCCCCGGACGGGAGCTGGCAGGCCAGGTAGAAGTTGTTCCCATCGGTATCCCAGACCATGTAGTGAACAAGTTCGACCTCACGGTGGAGCTTATTTCACCCGAAATGGTCTTCGAACGACTGCCCCACAGAAAGCCTGAAGGCCACAAAGGTGATTTCGGCAAACTCTTTGTTCTCGCTGGCTCAACCGGCTTGACGGGGGCCGCAGCTATGGCAGCTAAAAGTGCCCTGCGCTCCGGCTGCGGGCTGGTGAAGGTCGGTTGCCCTCGAACGGTTTTACCCATTATTGCTTCTCTCGCTATGGAAGCCACCTCGATACCGCTTCCAGACGTCGCCAAGAAAGGTGCTCTGGCGCTGCGGGGATTGGGTGAAGTGCGCAAGCTTGCCGAAGAGCACGATGCCGTCATCATTGGCCCTGGGCTGGGGCAGCACCATGAAACTCAGGAACTGGTGCGCCGTTTTCTTGCCAAGCTTGACAAGCCTGCTATCATTGACGCTGATGGTCTGAATGCACTAGCCAAAGTAGAGCAGGTCTCTCCGAGACCTGCCAAAGGCGGACAGAAGTCAGAGACTCGTGCCCTACAAGA
>CAZYRH010000042.1:0-8472 GCA_964650395.1 uncultured Ignavibacteriales bacterium | reverse complement strand
GACGTCCTGTCGGGAGCTATCGGCTCTTTCTTAGCGCAAGGGATGTCGACTCTCGATGCGGCTGTCTGCGGAGTTTACATTCATGGCCTAGCTGGAGATTTCGCCGCTACCGATTTTACCGATCGTGCCATGATCGCAGGCGACTTAATCGACTACTTACCGGACGTCTTCTCTGTGCTGGGGTAGCGGATTCTATAGACAATAAAACAATTTCTCACATGCTAAAGGCGGCAGGTCTCGCAGAGACCTACACTACAAATATGTCATGCTTCAATCAAGAAAACATATGATGGGCTTGTTGAAAAAGTCCCGTTCTCGTCATTGCGAGCGACAGCGTGGCAATCTCGAATATTGAATGCCAACAAGATAGCCACGTCGCTTCGCTCCTCGCTATGACGTTTCCCACGTTTTCCAACACTCCAATGATATGCTTGGCTGTCCCTGCAGCAGGATAACGAACTTATCACCTATCGCTCTGAATCCTCATTCCGGCGGTGGTTATTGTTACTGACAGGGGAAGGAATCTCAAGGCGGGGATCGGCCAACAAGTGTTGCAGCTCCGGGAGACTCTCAAGTTGCGAAATTGGAAAGCCCTTTCCCAGCGCCTTTTCAATCCATTCCAGAGCCGTCTCGCGATCACCCAGCTGTTCATAGACAACACCGGCGCTGATCATAACGTCAACATCGTCCGGCGCCAGCGATAATGCCAGCTCAATAAGCGGCAGAGCCCTCGGGCGTTCACTTAACATTGCATAGTACTCGCCTAGATCAGAAAGTACCTCCGCGTTGCGCGGGTTTACCAGTCTCAGCTTTTCAGCCATTTGAGCGGCACGCCGATAGGCAGCCAGAGCTTCCTTGCGCTGGCCGGGCATCCAATAATATGCAGAGGCCAGATTGCCCCACACCTGGTAGTCGTGATCGTCCAACTCCAGGGCTTTCTCATACATCCGGGCCGCACCAGCGTAGTGACCTTCCGTGTGATAAATAGTTCCCAGGTTAGCGTATGCTCCATAGTTCGTCTCGATTTCGAGTGAGCGTTCAAACATGTTTCGAGCATCCGCTAACCGATCCAGATAAAAGTATAATCCACCCAAGTTATTCCAAGCAATAAAGCCTTCAGGTTCGAGCCTTGCTACTTTGTGCAACTGCTTTAGCGCATCTTTAGAGCGACCGTGCTTGATATAGAAAAGTCCCAAATCCAGATTCCCGGTCCAGTAGTCCGGCTTCAATTCAATGATTCTCTGGTACGTAGCTTCTGCCTTTTCGAGTTCATTAAGTGCCTCATAAGTAGCGGCTAGTCCCACATAAGCATCATGGTTGACTGAATCAAGCTCAAGCGCTTGCCGAAACTCCCGTACCGCCTCTTCGTACTGCCCCGTTCCTGCATGAATCAGGCCCATGGTAACGTGCAGCGGCGCCTGCTGTTTATTCAACTCGATGGCGAGCTGGCAGTTATTTTGGGCGTATTCAATCCATTTAGGCTCTTTTATAGTTTTGTACTTGTACCAGTAGGCCTTGCCCAGTCCCGCGTATGCTTGGGCATAGAGCGAATCCTCCCCAAGTGCCTGCCGAAATAATCCGATAGCAGTGTCGATATTCTCCACCTTCTCATAGTGCTGAAGGTAACCCCGACCTTGGAGATAAAAGTCGTAGGCTTCAGGTACGGTCGTGCCGCCCGCCGTTAAGTAGCGTCGCTGGGCCGGTTGCAGTTCTACTTCCAGCATCCTCGCCAGGTTAATGACGGTTGAATCCTGGAGGGCAGAGACATTTGACAAAGAATCCTCGATAAGTGAGGATCGAAGCTGTCGCTCTGTCTTGGCATCAACCAGATTCAGAGTCGTACGCACTTTGCTATCGAGGCGTTGTACGCTGCCGCTAACCACAAGTGTGGCACCGAAGGTACCCCGGGCCTGCCTAGCGCTGAGCACTTGGTGATCGCGAACCTCGCTGGCCGGTACCACCCAAAGCGAACCCTGAAACTGCTCCAGTTGGGTAAGCTTGCTGGTTAACGTTTCCATCAAACCGTCACAGAAAGCCTGACTGGCTTGGACCTCTCCCACGTTAGTGAAAGGCAGCACGACTAAGTGTTTCTGGGTGGGTACCGCACCAAAACCAAGCCATCTCAAACCGGCACGACGGAGAGTGGGATTAAGTAACAGAAGTACTACCGCCAATGAAACAACCAGCCAGGGTAACTGCCGCCGCAAGGGGGAAGGCTGATCATTCTCTCTCATATCTTCCTTCAGACGCCTCAAATCGGCCAGAAGGTCCCCGATACACTGGTACCGCACCGCTGGGTCCTTCTCTAAGGCTTTGTTAACAATTCGCTGCATCTTTTCAGGAACATCTACCTTTGATTGTGCCACCGGAGAAGGAGACTCGTTTACGATTGCATAAAGAGTTGCCGCTTTACTATCTTTGAGAAACGGTTGCTGTCCGGTAAGCATCTCATACAGAACAACTCCGACTGAAAAAATGTCGCTTCGATGATCCGTCTTATCGCCTTTCACCTGCTCAGGCGACATGTAGCCAACTGTTCCCAGCAAAGAACCGGGACTGGTGAGCTGCTCACTTCCCGTAATCGTAGCCAGTCCGAAATCAACTATCTTCACCTGCCCTTTTTTGTTGATGAGGATGTTGGCCGGCTTGATATCACGGTGTACCACTTCGGCCTCGTGAGCCTCATTCAATCCTGCACATATCTGGACGGCCATGTCCAGGATCTCGCGAAACGAAAGTCTCTGGCTGCGCAGAACGTTGCCCAAAGACCTGCCTTCAACCAGCTCCATGGCAAAAAACGGCCGCCCCTGGTGCTCGGATACTTCGTAGATGTGAATAACGTTGGGATGGCTCAAGCGGGCCGACGCCTGGGCCTCACGAGTGAAACGAGCTTTATAATCCTGGTCAGCCGCAAACTGTACCGGTAGAAACTTGAGAGCCACCTGGCGCTTGAGTTTGGTATCTTCAGCAAGGTACACCTCTCCCATGCCGCCGGAACCAATCTTCTCAATAAGCTTGTAATGGGATACCGAAGAGCCTAAGGGTAAAGCGACGTAATTCTGGGTTTTATCGTCGTCGGATTCAAAAGCCATCAAGTATACCTCCGTGTGCAAAGCGAAAACACCCTGCTAAAGCCCAATTTCAACATAATAATAAAATAAGGTCTACTTTTCAAAAATCAACCAACATCTACTAACGTCAGGGCGGGAGACTTCGTCTCTTGTAAGTAAGGTACCTCCATTACAGGGTAGCGCACGTTTCGCAGGGAAATTATCGCTATATGCGAATAGTAACAGATCATGAACAACTTGTCCAAAGCACTTGAATTCTAACCTCAAACCTTGTTATTATAGTTCCAGATATATAGGAGATTGTTCGATATAAGTAATGGACATGGCTCGAAAAACTTTGATAACGTCCACCTCCGGTATCCGCGGCATTATAGGCGATGGTATTGAACCCCTCGTAGCCGTCAGCTATGCCGCAGCTTTTGGAACCTTACTCAAAAAAGGGAAAGTGGTCGTAGGCTGCGACAGCCGCCCGTCAGGTGGGATGCTCTTGCCGGTAGTGATGTCAGGCCTCGTCTCGGTTGGTATCGATGTCATCGAGATTGGCATTGTTCCGACACCAACGGTTGAAATTGCCGTAAAGAAGCTAAAGGCAACCGGCGGTATCTGCATCACCGCCTCGCACAATCCGGCTGAGTGGAATGCTCTTAAATTTTTCAACAAACGAGGTGAGTTCATTACCCCGGCGCAGTACAAGAAGCTCACCAAGATATATCACGCCGGGCGTTTCGCATTCAAGGGGTATTCGAGATTGGGGAAAATCCAATCTCAGACTCAATGGATTGATGAGCATGTTAGGCAGACGTTGGCTGTAAAAACAGTAAACAAGGTTGCCGTCAGGAGGCGGAGATTTACCGTGGTTGTCGATGCCATCAACGGTGCCGGCTCAGTGGCGCTGCCGCTCTTGTTGAGAAAGCTGGGAGCGAATGTTATTGAAATCAATTGCCGTGCTGACGGAAAGTTTGTCCATGAGCCGGAACCGGTGCCGAGAAATCTCGGCCAGCTCTGCCGGGCGGTGCGCAAACACAAAGCTGATCTCGGTCTGGCCTGCGATCCTGATGCCGATCGCTTGGCCCTGGTGGATGAAGTGGGTCGTCCCATCGGTGAAGAGCTCACGCTGACAATCGCCGTGATGGAGGTTCTCAAAAAAGTCAAAGGTCCTGTTGTGATTAATCTGTCAACGTCGAAGGCGACTGCCGAGGTAGTGAAAGCATTCGGCTCGAGACTCTATTATTCCCGCGTCGGCGAGTCCAATGTGGTTCAGATGATGCGTGCTAAGCGAGCGGTTATAGGCGGGGAAGGCAATGGTGGTGTAATTTACCCCATTTTTCATGCCGGTCGCGATTCCCTGATTGCGGCCGGGCTGGTGCTCTCATATTTAGCTGAAGAAAAAGTGACACTGGCAAAACTTGTGGAAACACTGCCGAAGTATTATAATATAAAGTCAAAAGCCTTACTTCCGGATGACTTTTCTGACAGGCTTAATAAGTTTGAAAGAGAAGCGACCAAGTTGTTGGGTTCAGTTACGGTTGATAGACGCGATGGCTTGCGTTTTGATTTTCAGCAAGGCTGGGTGCAGGTTCGGCCATCAAACACTGAGCCAATTTTCCGGCTGATTGTCGAAACCGACAACCAGACGTTGAGCAACCAGTTGACCAGGAAGTTGATAAAATACTTCACGTAAGTAAAGGAAAGCCATATGTGCGGAATTGTTGGTTACGTTGGCTCCCAAAAGGCGCTGCCCATTCTACTGAAGGGTCTCAAGAGGCTTGAGTACCGTGGCTATGACTCGTCGGGCATTGCCCTTATAACTGAAAATGGTCTGATGGTGGCAAAATCAGCCGGAAAGATTAAGCGGCTCGAGGAAAGCATTGGCGACAGTGATTACAATTCTTCTCACGGCATTGCCCATACCAGGTGGGCAACACACGGTGAGCCGACCCAGCTCAATGCCCACCCTCATACCGATACTAAGTGCGAGATCGCCCTGGTTCACAACGGAATTATTGAAAACTTCCGCACTCTGAGAGAGTTTCTCGTTCGACGAGGGTTCGAGATCAAAACCCAGACCGATACTGAAATACTCGTCCATCTGATCCGCTTCAATTACAAAGGCTCTCTGACTGAAGCCGTCCGCAGCGCCTTAATGCAGGTCGAAGGAACATATGGAATTGCCGTCATATCGTCACTTCATCCGGGCGTGATCGTGGCCGCCCGCATGGGTTCGCCGTTAGTAATTGGTCACGGCAAAGGCCAAAAATTCGTTGCTTCTGACGTATCCGCAATGCTGGAATACACTAACCGTGTGGTTTACCTTGAAGATGGTGAAATAGCATCGATAACGTCAGACGAATACAACATTACCACCATCCAAAATGTGAAAATCACCCCGCAGATAGAAGAGGTCTCCTGGACGCTGGACATGATCGAAAAAGAGGGCTATGATCATTTCATGCTCAAAGAGATTCACGAGCAACCTACCACTCTCCGAAATGCGATCCGTGGTCGCCTCAACTATAACGAGGGAATACCGCGCCTGGGAGGACTGAATCTTCAGTACGAGGAATTACGGGAAATCAAGCGGGTTATCATCTCTGCTTGCGGTACCTCGTGGCACGCCGGTCTCATCGGTGAGTACCTTATTGAGGAGCTGGCGCAAGTGCCAGTCGAAGTTGAGTATGCCTCGGAATTTCGATACCGGTCGCATGTCTTCGATGACCGCACCGCCTTTCTTGCTATCAGTCAGTCCGGTGAAACGACCGACACCCAGGCTGCCTTGCGCGAGGCCAAGAAGCATGGTGTAACTGTACTCGGGCTTGTGAATGTCGTCGGTTCTACAATCGCGCGGGAGACGGATGGGGGAGTCTATATCCACGCCGGCCCTGAAATTGGGGTGGCATCAACCAAAGCCTTTACATCTCAGATCATGGTTCTTTCCCTGTTGGCCACTCTCTTAGGTCGTATGCGTCAGCTTTCTGTCCAGCAGGGCCAGGAGATTATCGATTGTATTCGGAAAATACCGGACCAGGTTGAGGCGATTCTTCAAACGGAAAGTCAGGCCAGGGAAATCGCCACTCAGTATTATAAGTCTAACAACTTCCTTTACTTGGGCCGAGGAATCAATTTCCCGGTCGCCCTTGAAGGCGCCTTGAAGCTTAAGGAGATCTCCTACATTCATGCTGAGGGGTATCCGGCCGCGGAGATGAAACATGGGCCGATCGCTCTCATCGACGAAAACATGCCGGTCGTCGTGATCGCCTTAAAAGACCCTGTATATGACAAGGTCATTTCAAACATTTCCGAAGTCAGGGCGCGTAACGGTAGCGTGATCGCCATTGCCACCGAAGGGGACACTGAGATTGCTGACCGGGTCAATCATGTGATTTATATTCCCGAAACGTTTCGTTTACTGACCCCATTGCTATCCATCATTCCCCTGCAGCTTCTGGCTTATCATATCGCTGTGCTCCGGGGATGCCCGGTTGACCAACCGCGCAATTTGGCAAAGTCCGTAACGGTAGAATAAAAGCAGTGCCGACTCAGCGGCATTGAACTAGTGTTGCGTCCCAAATATATGTTCACATATTCTTTTGCAGTAGCACGGGCATCATGCCCGTGAATCATGGGCAAGATGCCCATGCCACGACTTAATTTGCTGCTTTTTTTATTAGCATGTATTTCTGGGACATCACACTAGTTGTCTTGAAAGACAATGAAGTGCTCGCCAACTGCCAGATATTCTACCAGCTAACGAGCGAAACAATTTTGACGATAAAGTAAATTAACGATGCGATTTGAGAATATCATAGACGCAATTGGCAGAACGCCGTTAGTGAAAATCAATCGCCTGGCCCCTTCCGGCGCGGCTACGATTTATGCCAAGTTGGAGTGTTTCAATCCCTGCAGTTCCGTAAAAGATCGTATCGGGGCAGCCATGATCGAAACGGCTGAGCGAGACGGCAGGTTAAGGCAAGGGATGACCATAGTCGAACCAACCTCCGGGAATACCGGCATCGCCCTGGCGATGGTCGCTGCCGCAAAAGGGTACAAGTGCCTGTTTACGATGCCGGAGACGATGAGTATCGAACGCCGGGCCATACTGAAGCATTTCGGTGCTGAAATCGTTCTCACGCCCGGCTCCGAGGGGATGAAAGGAGCGGTGGTAAAAGCTGACGAACTGTCTCGTCGAGAAGGGTTCTTTCAGCCGCAACAGTTTAGCAATCCAGCTAACCCGGAAATCCACCGCAAGACCACAGCTAAGGAAATTATCGAGGACCTTGGAGGACTGCACCTGGATGCTTTTGTGGCGGGGATCGGCACCGGCGGGACGATCAGCGGCGCCGGGGAAGCTCTCAAGGCCAAGTACGGCTGCAGGAATTATGCTGTCGAACCTGAGGCATCGCCCGTTCTCTCTGGAGGTTCACCCGCCCCCCACCCGATTCAGGGGATAGGAGCAGGGTTTGTTCCCGAGGTTTATAATCCTGATGTCGTTGACGAGATAATACGCGTCAAAAACGAAGATGCCTTCGAGACCGCCCGGCAGCTTGCCCGCCAGGAGGGAATGTTGGTTGGGACGTCATCAGGGGCGGCGGCATGGGCGGCGCTGCAGGTCGCATCCAAAATGGAGTCAGATAAGATCGTGGTGGCAGTGCTGCCGGACACCGGTGAGCGATACCTGTCTACGCCTTTGTTTCGAAACCAGTGATTGTTAAGGATACAAATTAACGTGTCTTATATACTCTTTGATTTGAAATGATGCAACATGTAGCAAATAGAATAATGGTATGAGTATTATGTCAGCTATCATTGAAGACATTAAAGCGATCTATCGCAATGACCCGGCGGCGAGGAATATAGAGTTTTTGCTTTATCCCGGATTTCACGCCATCTTTTCTCACCGGATAAATCATTTTCTCTGGAATCTTGGTATCCCATTTTTTCCGCGCCTGTTTTCCCAGATCGTCCGCCTGCTGACCGGTTTGGAGATTCACCCCGGGGCGAAAATCGGGAAGGGGTTTTTCGTTGACCACGGCGCCGGCCTGGTAATCGGCGAGACGACCAATATCGGAGACAACTGTGTCTTGTTTCATAATGTAACCCTCGGCGGCACCGGCAAGCACCAGGGTAAACGTCACCCAACGCTGGGAAGCAATGTCTTAGTCGGAACCGGGGCCATCCTCTTGGGGCCAATTACAGTAGGTGACAACGTCAAGATTGGCGCCAATAGCTTTATTCTCATGCGTGACGTTCCCTCAAACTGCACCGTCGCCGGTATACCAGCCAAAATCGTCAAGCGCGACGGCATCTCGTGTGATGAGGACCTCCCGAAAACTATCGTGCACCTCAGCCCCAGCATTAAGACTTGAGCCTGTAATATAGTTTTCTAAATGTAATATGATAACCT
>CAZYRH010000041.1:15870-17348 GCA_964650395.1 uncultured Ignavibacteriales bacterium | reverse complement strand
TACTATGGACACATTATGAAAAACTACTCTCTCCCTATACCATAGTAACTACGCGGTTTTGTGGACTTTTGGGACAACTTCTAGGCACCAAACTTATGGATACTACCAACAAGAATATTGATTTCCTGGACAGACTGAAAAGACAAGTAGGTTCCACACCTGTTAGAAGCTGCCCTGCCGCACATGATACAGGTGGCGACTATTCCTGTCAGAATTGACAACTTCCAACACGCGCTCTGATTCTTCGACTCTACACTTACATATCTCGAGGTTGCCTTCCGCTTCGAACTCAGGTCTGAGTTCCTCCGCGACCTGTTTGCACATCGTCCAGTAGCCACGTTCCTTCGCGGTGTAATCGTACGTGCGGAAACTCAGGTTGAGCTTCGTTAGTGCCTGGGCCAGCTTGGTATTGTCTGGCAGCAGCACATCCTGCGATTGCTCGGGTTTGATCATTTCAGAGTAGAAAATTCCCATTTGGCCACCCGGGCGCATGACCGTTTTCATCTGAGCCACTGTATGCTCAAGATCATCAACGAAGTAGAGTGTATCGATGGCAATAATGGTGTCAAAACTGTCCTCGAGAGAGTCAATTTCATTCATGTCTCCAGCCTGGAAGACCAGGCGATCTCGTTTCTCTGTCGTGCGTTCCTGAGCACGCTTTATGGCTCCCTCAGCAAGATCGATCCCGATAATATAGGCTCCGGTCAAGTCCGAGATGTATTCAGTTATTACACCGATACCACAGCCCAGTTCGAGGACTCGATTGCCGCCGCTGAGGTTCAAAACGTCAAGGAGCATCTGCAACTGTTCCACGTCCATCATATTGCATTGACAAAGGTTCTTCCCAAACACGCGCTCGCAGAAAACGGCATAAGTCTGGCTTTGCTCGCACTGTATCAGATGCTCACTAAACCCCTTGTTGAAGCTTTCTCTGGCCAGGTCCTTTGCGTATTCCTGGCTTTGCTTTGACAAAGAGAAGGCGTTGTTGTCTTCTCGTAGCAGACCCTCCTTGGCTAAGCTTGCGAAGGCATCAGTCCAGTCAACGAGGTCATCGCTGAAGAAAGATTTGCCGAATTTCTCAAGGTTTTCGTGACTGGGTGTCCCGTCATTTATTATTATCTGCTTAACGGCGATCAGCAACTGTTTCTCTGCCTCAGAAAAATCGGGTCTGTTCATATAGCCTCACGCTCCTAACGTTCGGGATAAACCCAGATTACATAGCGCAGTCCTCAGAGATTAACATCCCGGATGTCAATCGCAAAGTGCAAAGACTCCCTATAAGTCTAAAGGTAGCATCCCTGAGGGCGAAGTCAATGGCCACGCCTCACGAAGCGCAATCGACAGCTTTCCAACGAGTTCCGCCAATAATAGCATGGCCAGAAGCCTCCCTCGACGTGAAAGAGGTAACCCACCAGACCAGACACGTCCGCAATGCTTACAATGTTGTCACAAGTGAAATCACCCATCTAAAGAGAAAC
>CAZYRH010000041.1:0-15770 GCA_964650395.1 uncultured Ignavibacteriales bacterium | reverse complement strand
CGCCCTCGGCCCGACAAGAGCTTCAGCAAAGGATAAACAACAAACCCGGCCGTCATGCCAATCCCTAAATTGTAAGTGAAACTCATCAGGGAAATGATACAGAAGATTGGGATAACTTCGGTCAGGTCATTGAACTTAACTTTCACAATAGGAGATAGCATAAGCGTACCGACAATAATCAATGCCGGGCCATAGGCACAGGACGGAATGACCGCAAAGAACGGGGCGAAAAACAGCGCCAGTAGGAATAAAAAGGCCGTCACAACCGAGGTAAGTCCTGATTTGCCACCCGCTTCGATTCCGGTCGCTGATTCAATGTAGGTGCCGGTTGTCGTGGTTCCCAGTAATGCCCCGATAACCGTAGCCACAGCATCACACAACATCGGCTTTTCCACCTCTGGCAGATTGCCGTGTTCGTCCAGCAGCCCGGCTTTGAACGACAGGCCGATCAACGTGCCGGTAGTGTCAACGAAGTCCATCACGAGTACTGTTAGAATAACTGCAAAGAATCCCCACTGGAGAGCACCGAGAATATCGAGCTTGGCGAAAATAGGCGAGAGACTGGGTGGCATACTTACCCATTCCTCAGGCAACTGGGCAATCTTAGTAAAAAAGGCGGCAAAAGTGATCACTATAATGCTGATGAGAATAGC
The DNA here is from genome assembly GCA_964650395.1 of uncultured Ignavibacteriales bacterium. Lineage (GTDB taxonomy): Bacteria > Zixibacteria > MSB-5A5 > GN15 > FEB-12 > CAZYRH01. The sequence continues at coordinate 15,117 of CAZYRH010000041.1, read as the reverse complement.
CCCTTTGACCTTCTTGATCATCAGGAAACTAATCAGCAGGAATCCAACTATAGACAGGATAACCGAGGTGTCGCGGAAATTGCCGACATGAACCGGCGCACCGGAAACGCCCACCGTGACAATACCGGATTCATTGAGGCCAATAAAAGTCAAAAACAACCCAATACCAACCGCAAAACCGATTTTCAACCCTTCCGGTATAGAATTGGCCAGCCAGCTTCGTATCCCAAATAGAGTAATGATAGTGAAGAGCACACCGCCTATGAATATGGCACCCAGCGCTGTTTGCCAACTATAGCCAAGTACACCGACCACCGTAAATGCGATAAACGCATTTTCCCCCATGTATGGCGCTATAGCAAAAGGCCGTTTGGCATACACACCCATGACCAGCGTTCCGATAAAGGCGCTGAGAATTGTAGCGACCATCGAGGGGCCGAATGGAATGCCGGCCGCTTCGAGAATTTTCGGATTCACGATGATGATGTAGGCCATAGTGACAAACGTCGTTACACCTGCTATGACCTCTTGCCTGACCGAGGTGCCCAATTCAGAAAGCTTGAAATATTCTTTCACCATGACATTCTCTTTCTATTGGTATTATTCATAAGGAATCCCTGTCCGTATTTGGCCAGCATGCATCCTCATATTAACGCTCCCAATTCAGAGTAAATGTATATCAGATAATGCATGTTGTCATGTAGAATTGTGCTGTCATTTCGTGAAATTGAACCTTACCTGAACCGGCTCTCAACCGGTGGAGGTAGGAGAAACTGCAAGATGCTTATTGGGTCTTTACCAAACCTCGCAAGACCTTCAGGTTTTCAATATCCTCGGCAAGGTCCTCACCCTTGGGGGTTTCGAGAATCATCGGAGTATTTTTAAGTCGCTTGTCATTGACGATGTTGCTGAATCCGTCCAGCCCGATGAACCCTTTGCCGATATGCTCATGGCGGTCGCGCCGAGAACCGAACTCCTTCTTGGTGTCATTAATGTGGATAATCCTCATGCGGTCAAGCCCGATAATCTCGTCAAATGCTTTCATCGTCTTCTGGTAATCCTTGGGATCGATCAGCGGATATCCCGCTGCAAAAATGTGGCAGGTATCAAGACAGACACCGATCAGATCTTTGTTTTCCACGCAATCAATCATATAGGCCAGTTGCTCAAAGGTGTAGCCAAGATTTGTTCCCTGACCGGCGGTTGTCTCAAGCAAGAGAGTAACGTGATTATCGCTCAGCTCATCAAAGAGGCGATTTATATTCTCGGAAATCTTGTTCATGCTGGCCTGCTCGCCGGAGCCCACATGCGAACCGGGGTGCATCACAAGGTTTGGTATCTTCAGAAGCTGGCACCGCTCCATCTCTTCTTTGAGCGACTTGTATGATTTCTCGTTCAGCACCGGATCAGGAGAACCGATATTGATTAAATAACTGGTGTGCGATGTCGCTACTGTGACACTAGTTTCTTCGATCAACATAAAGAACTTTTCAACTTCGTCTGGTTTGAGCCTGGCGGCGCGCCACTGGCTGTTGGACTTGTTGAACATTTGAATCGTGTCGCAGGTAGCCTTTTCCCCCCGCTCTATTGCCTTGTATACCCCGCCCGCAATTGATTGGTGGGCACCAAAAAGCATATTGCCTCATAATTTATAGATATTCAATTCTCATTCCAAAAAGATAACCTATTACCCAAGTCAAGACAATATGTGATTGTATGACGTAACAACACGGTACTTGCATCGCCAATTCTCGCTGATGCCAGTAATGCGATGAAAACGGAAAGACTCCTTATTCCGTTTGACAAGTCTAAGCGATACTCTTTATTTCATAAGAAAATAATTGTAATATTTTGGCAAAGCATAGATCAAGGAGGTAATGATGCCCCAGGTACGATTTTTAGGCCATTCCTGTGTGACTATCACTGAAGGAAAACACAAGCTCATTATTGATCCCTTCATAAGCGGTAATCCACAGGCTCCAGTGAAGGCCGACGAGATTGATGTTAACTACATTCTGGTTACTCATGGACATGGTGACCACATCGGCGACACCATACCAATCGGCAAGCGAACCGGCGCCACGGTTATTGCCAGTTTCGAGCTGGCCAGCCTGTGCGCCAAAGAAGGGCTCAACACCCACCCAATGCACATTGGCGGGGCGCACAACTTTGATTTCGGCAGAGTCAAATTGACTATCGCTCATCACGGCGGTGGCTATGGCGACGACGCCTCTCGTTACACTGGCCCCCCGGTTGGATTTCTGGTAACAATCGGCAGCAAGACCATCTATCACTCCGGTGACACCAGCCTGTTTTATGACATGAAGCTGATTGGCAAAATGAATGATATTGATCTGGCTTTTATCCCTATAGGGGACAATTTCACCATGGGGATTGACGATGCCGTCAAGGCTGTAGAGTTTTTGCAGCCTAAAAAGGTTGTTCCCTTTCACTACGGTACCTGGCCGGTCATCGAGGTGAAGCCGGAAGATTTTGCTTCCCGCGTTTCCGGTGCCGAGGTCGTCATCTTGAAGCCAGGCGAAACACTCGACCTCTAAATCCTATAGCGAACCGGACAACTTAGCTCATTACACCGGTAGGCTGCAAGGCCGCCGGTTTTTTTTATTGATTCTCCCCGATAACCGAACTACTCTATTTAGGTAGTGTAAGAAGCTGTAACAGAGATACCTCAATGAAAAAGTTGTTGAAAATACTCGGTTGGATTGCGGCAGTACTGCTCGTCCTATTAGTACTCCTTGTTGTTGGTCTCAAGTTGTTTTTCCCGGTAGAAAAGGTCAAAGCACTGGCAATCGAGCGGGGCGGCAAAATGCTCGGACGGCCGATTGGTGTCAAGGACGTGGATATATCCTTCTGGGGCGGACTGGGAATAGAGCTGAAAGACGTGACTGTCGGCAGCCCGGTGACTATGGAGATAGAGGACCTATTGCAAGCGGATGCCGTTGACCTGAAGCTGCAAATCCTTCCTTTGCTTTCCAGCACGTTTCGTATTGACAAGCTGGTTATCGACAATCCCCATATCGTTATGGTCAAAACCGCCGGCGGTGTCAACAACTACACCTTCACTTTATTTGAAAAAGCACCCCAGCAGGTACCGATAGATCAATTGCCGCCTGAAACAAAGGCTGCTGCTACCGCTGTCAGCTTCGAACGGTTTGTAATTAACGATGGAACTCTTGATTATACCGATGACAGCTCTCAAATACAGATTCATTTGAAAGGTTTGAACCTATCCACGGCACTGAGAAACCCCCGGCAGGGTTTTTACGAATCTTCCGGAAAAGTTAGTGTTGATAGCGTACTGATTGCAGCCAAGAAACTACTTCCCGCTCTCTCATGCCGGCTTCGCTACAAAGCGGATTACGATGTCGCCGGGCGTCATCTCTTTATTAAAGAGGCCGAGCTGGCCGCCAACAAGTTAGTCTTTTCCATAAGCGGAGAACTGTCGCACGGCGGCGAGTCATTGACAGCTCGCGCTGGAATCAAGTCTGAATCGATCTCGGTTGAGGATATTCTTTCTTTACTTCCCAAGGATCAGCGAGCGGAGTTGAAAGACTTTTCTGTGGCCGGAGACTTTTCGCTTGATGTCGATCTGGAGTACGATAACAGCAAAAAAGAGCCGGTTTCGTATGCGGGAACGGCGGTCATCAGCGATATGGTTATGTCTCAAAAGGACATCTCCGGTGAGATGCAATTTCGGAGGGCGCTCGTTGATTTCAAGCCTGACAACCTGCGCCTGAATATCGAGGACGGCACGTTTGACAACCAGCCTTTTAAGGGACACCTCGTCGTCGACAACTTTGCCGATCCGGTTGTCAATGGCGCCTTGGCGGGTAAGTGCGACCTCGCTTACTTGAAACCGTTCCTTCCGCCGGAAGGCAAGCATGAAATAGCCGGGGAGATGGATTTTGACGTCACAGCCTCAGGTCGAGTAAAGGATGCGAAGAACATGAGTTTTTCGGGGTCGCTAGCGGTCAAGGAAGGTCGTTACAATTCTGAGATCATACCCGAGCCGGTCGAGTCATTTTCGTTGGATGCCTATTTTGATAATAAGATTACCCATCTCAACAAGCTCTCTGCCAGAATGCGATCAGGGCACATGAATCTTTCGGGGCGTGTTACCAACCTGATACCGTACGTTATGGCAGCGAGGTCGCAGGCCAGGAAAGTTGCGTTGCCTATTGACGGACATGTCGACGGCCAGCTCAATCTTGCGCTGTTCACGCCTTTCCTCCCACCTGCCGGGAATCCCCGGTTGACAGGTTCAATCAAGGTGGACCTGGATATAACCTGCGATGCCACTAAAATAACTTCCCTTAAACCTCGCGGGGAAATCTCAATTGCAAGCGCTTCCTTTATCGACAGCCTCTTGCCGGAACCGGTGCAGGCCTTTGAGGCGACTATGCACATGGTCCCCGACACGATAATCATAAAGGGCCTGAACGCCCAATTCGAGTCAAGCGATGTGGCATTATCAGGTAAACTGATCGACCCGTTTCCCTACCTGCTGCCCATAAAGTCGGTTGAATCGATCGATCGAAGCAAACTGAAAAAACCTCGCCTCCTTTTTGAGCTCACCTCTCACCGGTTTGATACCGACCGACTTTTCCCCGAAGCGGTCCCCGGGTCAGGTACGAACCGAGCAGCGCTCCCGGCTGATTCCGTCCCGCCGATCTTCCTTCCCGATATAGACGGCCAAGGCTCATTTCAGTTTGACACCGTCGTCTACAGCCGCATTGACTTCACGAGTCTTAGTGGCAAGGTGCGAATCCATAACCGCACGATTGACTGTTACGATGTTAAAGGCAACGTCTACACAGGCGACGTGGCTGGAACCACCACAATTGACCTGAACGATTTTAATAACCCTCGTTACAAGGGTGAATTCAAGGCCACACAAATTGAGGCGGACGATTTCGTGTCACGCTTTTCCCAGTTCGGCGGTCATCTGTTCGGCAAGGTGAACCTTGACGGGAACTACCAGGCCAACGGATGGGAACCTGAGGAGTTTACAAACTCCTTGACCATGACCGCCAAAGCCCAAATGCACGACGGAAAAATTATAACCAGTGGATTTCTCTACTCAGCAATTGCCGGACTGGCGAAGCAAACAGGACAATCGTTCGAACGTGAACAGCCGCTTAAGGAACTCAATACGAACATTACTGTTAAGGATGGAAAAGTCAGATTAGACGAACTCAAAACCAGATTCGGCAGTATGGGCGATCTGGAACTCGATGGGTTCTATGCCTTCAGCGGTGAACTTGGATACAAAGGTTCCCTCCTGCTTTCCAAGGAGTGGACGGCGAATTTGCTGTCGCAAGGGAGCCTGCTGGGCGGGCTGGCCGGTTTATTCACGGATAAGAGTATCGACCGCATCAAACTCCCGCTTGCTATTGGCGGCACAGTCGCAAAGCCTACTGTAAACGTTGACTACTCCTCGCTGGGGAAAAACGTTCAGCAAAACCTTTCCAAAGATGCCGGTAACTTCCTAAAGGACCTTTTGAAAAAGAAAGATAAGAAATAAGGGGCATGTTGAAAACATAGCAAGCGTCATAGCGAGGAGCGAAGCGACGTAGCTATCTCATTGGCATTCAACATATGAGATTGCTTCGCTATCGCTCGCAATGATAAGAATGTGACTTTTTCAACAGCCCCATAAGCGGGAAGACCGACAGGGTGTCGAAAAGCGCTGCACAAGTGATAGAAGTTGGTTTCTTTGAAAATTCAGTCAGTCCCAAAAGTGCGTACAGATATGAGTTTCTTGCTACGGAGCGGTAGCTATGCGATGGCGTAGCTTTGTTGGCGCCGGATTGGTCATCGTCACCATTGCGTCATCAACATTATCACAAAGCCCCGCACCGGAACACCGGATCAATCCTCCCCATGTCCCAAAGATTACCTACAAAATCAGGGCTGATGTAGTACCGGAATCGTTACTGGTAAGAGGTCAAATGGAGCTGGAATACCACAACTTATCCGATGATACCCTTTCGGAGGCATATTTCTACCTGGACATGAATGCTCACCGACCGCTCGGCTATTGCCTGATAGATTCAATACTCTATTATGGCGCTCCCCTCTCAGAGGATGAAGTCGCTGTCGACAAGAGTCTCATGAAGGTTTCTCTGCCTGTAAAACTTACCCCACAGGCGACCGGATTTTTCCTGATTGCGTTTGAATCCGGGGTAGCGCCGCTACATTTGCCCTCGTTTGATAAAAGAGATCACATCGAGTTTTCCAACTGGTATCCGTGCGTTTGTCCTTACCAGGATGGTCGCTGGTATTCCGATAGCTCTCTGAGTCGCACTGGCGAGTATGCTCTTTACAACGTCGCTCTTCGTATTGATTCGTCCTACTCTATTGCCCACTCCGGTAGGCTTCTCAATGAAAAGGAGCTTTATGGCCTCCTGCCGAGAGGTACCGACGACACCATGTATATTGATATAGTCAACAAACACAGCTTTACTCCTGGCGGCGTCAGGTATCATCCGGAGTTCCCGTCCGGCTACAAGCGCTATTTCATACGGGCGCAAAATGCAACTGGGTTTTCATTCGTTGTCGGCCCGGAGTTTTCAAGAGACCGATCCTACCGGAACGGCCTGACAATTGAAGTGTGCTACGATAAAAAGGCGCAAAAGATTTGGGAGGGGTTCGTAGCGCGTTCGTCTGTCGATCTGATCAAACAGTATGAAAAGTGGCTGGGGAAATTCCCTCGCAAGAACCTGACAATTGTGGCTGGAGAAGGTCTGAGTGGAAACCACAGTTCAGAACAGCTTATCATTCTTCCATCTCAAATCAGAGACACCAGTTTGCTCTACACCGCTCTGGCCATTGGGCTGGCAAGTTGCTGGTTTTCGCCAACATTGCCGGACAGTAACGGTGTCGGACAGTGGTTTGACGAGGGACTGACCTATTACGCCGCTATCAGAGTATTGTATGACTGCTTCGGCGCAGCTGGTTATGAGATGATCCGACAATACGAAAAGGAGGTGAGCAAGCTCTCCAATTGCAAAAAGTGGTCACGGCAGTTCATGAAGAAGGTCTTCCATGAGATTCCTTCCCATATCCATGCCCTGAGTTTTATCTTGGGCGATAAGATACTCTTCAATGTGCTTCAGGAATACGTCAAACTGTTTAGATATGAATTTCCCGGCGCCAGTGATTTTTACGCCATTGTTGAGAAATCCTCCGGTATGAGTCTCTCCACGAATTTCAACGAATGGGTAGCCGGGTATAGTGTCTTTGATCTCGGTGTTTCAACGATGAAAACCAAGCCTGCCGATGACGGGTATGACGTCTCATACAAAGTGTCGAATCACGGCTCCATAGCCATACCAGTTGAAATCGGCTATGTTATCAGCACCACAGACACTGTTTACGACACGCTTCAATATGACCAACTTCCCGGACGTTCAGCGTCCTCTATTTTTCATAAAACAATTTCCACTCGGCCTAAAGCAGTAGTGCTTGATCCCAACCATTACCTGCCGGATATTGACCGCAGCAACAATTACTCTTTCACTCTACCAGTACGCTTTAGATATCGCCCGCCGGAAACGTTGTTTCCTCCATTTGAAAATCTGCGGTGAACGATCACGTTAATGTCTATGATTAGATTCTGCTTGTCCCTCATTGTCCTAACGGTGTTTTTAGTCGCCTCGCTTCAGGCTGGGAAAGGTAGGATACTCACAGAAAGAGCCCAGCAGGTGATTGAAAACTCTCCATCTTATACCCAGCATAAGTTGTGGTTGTTTCTGAGCCGAGAGGCAGTCGCCTCGGCTCCAGAACACCTCACGGCCAAAGCTCGTACCCGTCGAGCAAGAGTTGATCCGGTTACTTTGCTGGTTGATACTCATGATTACCCTGTCTCGCCGGAGGCCCTCCAGCGGATCCGAAACACGGGCGCCTCTATCAAGAGGGTCTCAAAATGGCTGCGGGCCGTTTCCGTCGAAGTCGATTTAGAGCAGCTTGAAAGACTAAAATCTCTTCCATATATAGAGCAAATTGACCTCGTTAAGGTTTTAGTGGCACCTTCCTTTCCCAAAGCGGAGCCCTTGCAGCCAAAAGACTTCCCACCCCAAGCAACGGCTCTCGCCTACGGCCGGTCACTGTTTCAAAACCAGTTTATCAATGCCGTGAAATTGCATCAGGCGGGACTGACCGGCAAAGGCGTGATGATAGCCCTTTTTGACACCGGCTTTGAAATCAATCACCATGCTTTTGACTCAGCCCACATAGTCGCCACATATGACTTCATCAATGATGACACCACCGTTGATGAGCCGGAGTGTCCCCTGGAGCCAAACTTAAACCTTCAGAATTTTCATGGCACCCTCGTCTTCGGCGTAATTGGGGGTAACGTTCCGGATACGTTGGTGGGTGTGGCTTTGGGGGCTGATTTCATCCTGGCCAAGACCGAAATCACCTGTGGCTACACCGAAATAAAAGTGGAAGAGGACAACTGGATAGCGGCCGCCGAATGGGCTGACTCGATCGGCGCCGATATTATCAGTTCTTCGGTCGGCTATACTGAGTTTACCGACGGCGGCAGCTACGCCTTTGAGGACCTTGATGGTAATACGGCTCTGATAACTATCGCTGCTGACATCGCTGCTTCAAAAAACATTCTGGTAGCAAACGCCGCCGGCAATGAACGGGATCAGCTCTGGGGTCATATTGTGACGCCGGCCGATGGCGACTCCGTCCTGGCTGTCGGTGCTGTCAGTGCTGATTCGTCCCTGGCCTACTTTTCCTCGCCCGGACCCACAGCCGATGGGCGCATCAAGCCCGACATTGTGACACTCGGCGTCGGAGTATTTACTTCTGCGGCCGGTGGCGGCTATGCCACCGCCAATGGCACCTCTCTTTCTACGCCGCTGGTCGCTGGTGGCGCGGCGCTGGCGCTGGAACATGACACCACTCTAACAGCAGCCGAATTGCGGGACCTGATACGTCAAAACGGTGATCACAGCTCGCACCCGGATAATGACTTCGGCTATGGTCTTTACGATGCCGCCCGCGCTTTGGAGTCGCATCCTTCTGCGGGCCGAACAATTGTTGCTGCCCCCAATCCGTTTACTGATTTTGTCAGGATTATTGTCGATTCCAGCGCCGACACGCTGAGGTCGACCTCGATCTTTAACATCGCCGGGGAAAAAGTATGGGAAAGAGTCAATAATCATGGCACATCCGCCGATACTATTATGTGGAACGGCTGCAATCTGACAGGACAAGTTGTGGCCCCCGGGGTGTATCTGGTCCATGTGGAGACGGACACACGCTCGACCATTTTGAAGCTGTTTAAAAGAAAGTAAAGGCAAACCAGCATGGCGGCCAATGTCTCCATTCATGCCATAAGCAAAGAAGGCGATATGGCATCGGCAACGCCGATACAATAAGACCTAAGCGCCCTGCGGTTTTGCAGTTAGACGGGTTGCAGGATTAGTCTGATAATGAAACAAGACTTTAAAATTCTGGTGGTCGAACCAAATCAATATCACGCCCGCCTCATTCAACGTGAGTTATCGGAGACGTACCCTTCCAGTATAATTACTGTCGTTAGTTCTGCTCATGCTGCTTTGGGGGAGCTGCATCGGGACACGTTTGATACTGCTGTAATCGGACTTGACCTTCCGGATGTTGACGGTGTCGGATTCGTTGAACTGGTCCGCAAAGAGAATAGTAACCTGCCCATCATCGTCACCACCGACAGCAGTTCCGATCAAGCGGGCGCTGCAGCGGCTAAGGCCGGAGCCAATGAATATCTTTCCAAAGACAGCACCTTTCATCAGGTTCTCTCTCGCTTGGTAAATCAGGTATACCGCCGTCGGGAATCGGCGAAAAAGCAAAATAAATTGGACGCAAAACAGAAGAGCCAAGAACAAGCCGATCTTATCAGAATCACTGCCGGCACCTTGTATCACGAGATCAACAACCCCTTGACGATAATCATTGGCATGAGCGAATTGATCTTGAACAACGGTTACGAATGTGACCGGGAAATAGCCAAAAAAGTAAAAATCATCAAAAAATCAGCTCAAAGGATTGAATCTTCTTTAGCCAAACTCTCTACAATCTCAAAACCCACCATCAAAGAAACGGTTTCAGGTAGAATGATTGATCCGCAAAAATCTCGCGTTCGGCGAAATCAGGAACCTGAAGGCGTTTTTTGTCACGAATAACGGTTGACAAACAGCAGCCAGCTTCTATTTTTGAGCCTGATTTTATCTTAGGCACAGTTTATGAATTCTATGACCGGGTTTGGCAAAGCTGAGTCGACCACCAGGGTCGGTAAATTTACCGTCGAGATATCAAGCGTTAACAACCGGTTTCTTGAACTCTCGGCTCGACTGCCGCGGCAGTACTCACTGCTTGAATATCGCTTGCGAGAGCTGGTAAGCGCCAGACTTACCCGAGGAAAGATATCGGTTTATGTTGGGTTTGAGGAATCCGAGACTGCCCCGGGAAAATATCTTATCAATAAAAGAGCCGCCAAAAGCTACCTTCGGCAATTGGCCCAGGTGAAAAAGGAATTCCAGTTAGACGGGGAAATTGCTATTCGCGATTTGTTAATGTTGCCGGAAATCGCGCAACAGGAGCCAGGGAATATAGATGAGAATCTAATCTGGTTGGGAATAAGAAAGGCTGCCGGGAAGGCCTTGACTGAATTGATCCTGATGCGCAAGCGGGAGGGATCAGCTATGGCACGGGACATGAGGCAGCGTCTGAAAATCATCGACAAGCTAGTTAAGAAAATTATCAGAAATTCCTCACACACAGCAGAAAAAAATCGCCAAAAGCTTACTACGCGTATAGAAGAGTTATTGCATTCTAAGTCGATCGATCCGGAAAGATTGGAACAGGAAGTAGCTTTTTTGGCCGAGAGGAGTGACATTTCTGAAGAATGTACGCGCTTTTTGAGCCATATAGATCAATATAAAAGAGGGATTGGACAGAAAAAGCCGGTCGGGAAAAGGCTCAATTTCATCCTTCAAGAAATGAACCGGGAAGTTAACACCATCGGTTCAAAAAGCACTGAAACAACGATCACCTCAGCGGTTATCGCGTTGAAGGAGGAGGTAGAAAAGCTGCGCGAACAAGCTCAAAACGTGGAGTAGTCATTTACCACGCAGAAAAAGATGAAAGCAACCAAGACAAGCGAGATTGTAATAATATCCTCTCCTTCAGGGGGCGGAAAAACCTCGATCTGCCGCCGATTGCTAACCCCCACTCGTAAACATCAGGGCTGGCGGTTCTCTGTATCTTACACTACCCGCCGAATGCGCCGGGGAGAGAAAAACGGCCGCGAATACTATTTTGTCAGTAAAGATGAATTTGACCGGCTGTCTCGCTCCGGTTTTTTCGCTGAGCACTTCCAAGTCCATCAGTATCGCTACGGTACTCCTCGCAGGCCGTTGGAGAAGGTGCTAAGAAGCGGAGGGGTGATGCTTCTCGATGTAGATGTTAAAGGTGCTTTTAATCTCAGGCAAGAGTATCCTCAGGCGATTACAATTTTTGTCCTGCCCCCCTCCGTTAAAGCTCTGAGGGAGAGACTGAGAAAAAGAGGCACCGAGGCAAAGGAACAGCTCAAAGTGCGTTTTGAAAACGCTAAAAAGGAAATGAAGCTTTATCGCAAATTTGAGTATGCTGTCATCAACGACGATCTTAGCACGGCGGTGCGGCAGGTGGCAAGCATAATCAACTGCCATCGTTGCCGCACAGAAAACCTGGATCCGGAACAAATCAGCAAGATAGCCGGTTAAGTTATTGATGCGCTCTGGAGGATTATATGAAAAAACTGCCCCTTGAAGACATTGAAAAGATAAACCTCAATCGATACGAGGCGGTTATTGTAGCAGCAAAACATGCCCGTCACCTCAATGCTCTCCGCCTGCAGAAGCTTGAGCAAATGGAAGAGGATCCCGAGGTTACTATCGATTCCCGCAAAATTACCATGGTCGCCCTCAAAGATCTTTTGGAAGGCAAGGTAAAGTTTACCCGCTCTGATTCGATGTAATAACATAAAAGTGACTTACTGAGACAAACTAAGGACAAAACATGGCTGATAACCTTGTTATCGTCGAGTCGCCGACGAAGTGCAAGACGTTGACTCGCTATCTGGGCAAAGAGTTCGACGTCAAGGCAACCGTTGGCCATATCCGTGACTTACCCAAATCCAGGCTGGGAATCGATGTCGATCACAACTTCAAGCCGGAATATGATATTATTAAAGGAAAAGAAAAGGTTATATCCGACCTAAGAAAAGCAGCCAAAAAGGCCAAAGCTGTTTACCTTGCCCCCGATCCGGATCGTGAAGGCGAAGCAATTGCCTGGCATGTAGCTAACAGCCTTAAAACGGGGACCAAAGCTGACTTCCTTCGAGTGACTTTTAATGAAATAACTAAATCGGCTGTCGTTAACGCCATCAAACATCCCCGCAATATCGACATGAACCTTGTCAACGCCCAGCAGGCCCGCCGTGTGCTTGACCGTCTCGTAGGTTATACTGTTTCTCCGTTCTTGTGGAAAACATTGCTTCCCAAACTCTCGGCGGGGCGGGTTCAGTCGGTAGCACTACGCCTTATTTGTGAACGGGAAGCTGATGTTAAAGCCTTTGTTCCTCAGGAATACTGGCAGATATCAGCAGTTCTGGCCACGACAGAAAAGGAACTGTTCACGGCGCGTTTATACAAAGTCGAAAACAAAACTGTCGTCAAACCGACAGAAGCCAATGATAAAAAAGTCGTCATATCCTCAAAAAAGGAGACCGATAGCTATCTGGCAGAGCTGAAGAAAGCCAGCTATATCGTTTCGGAAGTCAAAAAATCTGAAAAGCTGAGAAAGCCGTCAGCTCCTTTTATTACTTCCACATTACAGCAGGAAGCGGCCAAGAACCACGGCTTTAGCCCCAAGATGACTATGTCGATCGCTCAGGAACTTTATGAGGGAATCGAGATCAGCAAAAAAGGCCCTATCGGCTTGATCACGTACATGCGCACTGATTCCACCCGGATTGCAAACGAGGCATTAAAAGCGGTACGCGAATTTATCAAGCACCAGTACGGTAACGCTTACCTGCCGACCAGACCGGTAACGTATGGCAAGAAAAAGAGCGCCCAGGATGCCCACGAGGCAATTCGCCCTACGCATCTGGAACTGCTCCCGACAGATATAAAAAAGTACCTGACGCCGAGACAGTTCAAACTTTACTCTCTGATATGGAATCGTTTTGTCGCCTCCCAAATGAGACCGGCGCAGTTCGAGGTTGAGATGGTCGATATTACAGCCGACCGTTTCATCTTCAGAGCTACTGCGCAAAAGCTGAAGTTCGACGGCTTTTTGAAGATCTATCATGAGAAAAAGGAGCCGAACGAAAACGGCAATGGTGAAAACGGTATGGAGAGTCTGCCCACGCTGCACGAAGGCGAGCCGCTCGAACTGGAAGAACTGAAACCAGCTCAATCATTCACCAAGCCTCCGCCGCGCTACTCCGAAGCGATGCTGGTCAAGCGGCTGGAGGCGGACGGTATCGGGAGACCATCAACGTACGCTACTATCATCTCCACTTTGAAAGAGCGGAAGTACGCTGAGCTTGACCAGCGAAAACTGTATCCGAGTGAGCTGGGTATGGCGGTGAACAAGATTTTGGTCGAACACTTGCCCGATGTGTTTAATGTCAAGTTTACCGCCATTATGGAAAAAGAACTCGACCTGGTTGAGGAAGGCACCGATGATTGGGTGAAGGTTGTTGGTGACTTCTATAAACCGTTCATGCAAACGATAGGTAAGCTCAAAGACAAAGAAAGCGCAATAAAGGCGTCACTGACAGAGGCCACAGGAATAAAATGCCCCAACTGCGGCTCGCCGATGGTTATCAAGTGGGGACGCAACGGTCGGTTTTTGGCCTGTTCAGCATATCCTGAGTGTAAAACAACGAAACCACTGCCGGAAGAAGAAGCCAAGAGCCGAACAGACGAAAAGTGCGACAAGTGTGGTTCTCCTATGGTCATAAAGACAGGAAGATATGGCCGCTTTTTGGCTTGTTCCAATTACCCCACCTGCAAGAACACCAAGGCAATCACTCTGGGCATCAAATGCCCAAAGAAAGGGTGTAACGGTAAGCTTATCGAGAAACAAACCAAACGGGGTCGTACTTTCTACGGCTGCTCCAACTACCCCAAGTGCGATTTTGCCACCTGGGATCAACCGGTGAAAACCCCCTGCCCCGTTTGCGGGCACCCTTTTATGCTTCAAAAAACCTCCAAGACAAAAGGCGACTACCTGCAGTGTGCCCAGTGTCATCACAAGATGACTCCGGAAACGGCTGAGTCGAAAACCCCAGCCTGATAACCAAAGCCCGTTCTATTTGCGGTTTTGTGTTACACAATCGCCAGTTTTACTTCTCCTCAGACTCTGTTTAATCCCGTGAACTCCCGTGAGTGTTGACAAGCCGGTCGTTTGGCGATACATTTATGGTTAACAGGCTTATACAAGCGGGCGTAATTCAGTGGTAGAATGCAAGCTTCCCAAGCTTGACGTCGTGGGTTCGACCCCCATCGCCCGCTTTTTTTGATGGAATGAACGTGAAGATAGTCGATGTAGACCCGGCGTCACCACTGTTTGGGTGTATCCGCCCCGGCTACAAAGTGGTAGCCATTAACGGTAAGCGCGTGCTCGACACAATTGATTTTCGCTACCGAACTGCCGATGAGCGAGTGACGATCAGGTTTGCCGACCACAGCGGCAGGGAACTGGAATTCCAGCTTGATATGCCGAACTCTGGTGGCCTCGGTTTAACACTGGATGACGACACAATTAAACGATGCCACTGTAATTGCATCTTTTGCTTCGTTCAGCAGCAGCCGAAAGGGCTGCGGCGGAGCTTGTATGTCAAGGACGAAGACTACCGTCTCTCTTTCACTCACGGTAATTTCATTACTCTTTCCAACGTTACCAAGCAAGATATGACCAGAATCATCCGGCAGCGGCTTTCGCCCCTGTACGTCTCCGTGCACACGACCGACGATATCCTGCGGCGCAGCATGCTTCGCAACCAAAAGCTGACACCGATCCTGCCCCACTTGCGATACCTGAGCC
>CAZYRH010000040.1:0-17455 GCA_964650395.1 uncultured Ignavibacteriales bacterium | reverse complement strand
GCTCTGCCAGCGCCAGTGGTTGGTCGTATTGTCCTCAAGATAGGTACGGTGGGGATCAAAAGCTCGCCCAAGAGAATTATATTCATAAATGTCATCATAAAAGCCGACCATGTCGAGAAAATCGTCATCCTTTCCCCACAGGTCAGCTCCCGCATGTTCGTTGGCAAAACGGATTAAATCATCTTTTTTCCAGTGCCCGTAGGTGGTAAAGGCAGCGTAGCTAATCCAACTCAACGCCTCAACGGTGAAAAAGAATCGAGCCTTGCTTTTGTGACCGACATAATATTCGCCCCATCCGGGAAGTATAGCCGAGTAAATAGCAGCCTTAGCTGTTGACTTTTTCGTATTTCCTTCGATTCCACGATCTGACCAGTTCTCAGTTTTTGAAGATGCTTCCTGACCAAAGTCATTGAAGTTGTCCGACACAAGCCGAGCTATATTCTGTAAGAGCTGCGATTGAAGTGGCGTTTCTTTCAATTCGACAGGTGAGACCTGAGTCGTGATAAAGGTTAGGATAATCCCAATTGCCAAGGCAAACTTTCTCATGCTATTGATTCTCAAAATTTATACGTGAGAGTGAAAAAGGGCGTATCACTTCTTGTGTAATACGATTTTAAGTCAGCTTTCATCTTGAGACGCGCAAAATCTCCACTGGTCTTGTCGATTTTGTTGTTTCTACTTTTAGTAATGAAATACGCTTCAAAAGCACTAATGAGTCGATTGGCAAGCGAAACGATAATCATCCGCGTCGCACGATCATACTTGTTATTGGCATCGTTGCGCATTCCCTCATACGTGAACCGCCTGGCCGAATATGGGATAGTAGTATCATCATCAAATCGAGGTGGGGGATGGGCAGAGTCAAAAGAGTACAAGGAATCTCCATCCAGCACAGCGTCGTCCCAACCCCAGGCAAACTGGTCATACTTACCGGTCATCTCATAATATTGCTGAGTCCTTGTGTCGGGAAGATGTTCAGTAAACCCCGGTATGGAATCATCGTCGGTCTCATGATACGTCCACAGAAGAAAGTCCTCATACCTGCTTTGGTACCAGTGCTCGCGGTTAAATGCTTCGTACTTATCGGTGAGATCGTTTCCTTCACCGTGCCATTTGTCATAGAACAGCCAAGCAGTAACTTCCGCTGAAAGAAACAACAACGGTTTGACTTTGCTGCCGTAGTAAAACTGCCCCAGCCCGGGCACCGCCAGCGACAAGAAAAAAGCCTTGGCGGGTGATTTACGTTTGAACTGTGGAGCCGACTGGCTTGGCGAAGTAGCTGAAGTCTCACTCTCCGCGTACCATCTGTCCTCACCAATTGAACTGTAAGCAGTTTCGTATCTGATCTGGTCGAGCTTCCGGTCGAACACTGATCGCTTAAGCTCCATGGACGTTGCTCCATCGGCCATGAAAATCGTCAGCAGAACTGTAATCACTGAAAGATATCTGGCTGTCATTGGTCTTTCCCTCTTACTATCTTCTAACTCTCCACTACCTGATAACAGCGATGTCGGTAAAGGCCGTTTCGGTATGCCCGCCAAAGTCAACTTCTATCATGCATCTATACACCCCCGGCGTCACGTTGGAGCAGTTCCACTCCCTTTCGTGATCAGTGCCGCTGGACGTTGGGCCGGTCAGCTTGGCAATTTCCAACCCCGAAAGATCGTAGATTTTCATATTGACTTGCACGGCATCCTGTCCGAGAAAATACCGGATTCTCGTGGAGCCATCAACTACCGGGTTGGGATAGTTGTAAAACCGTTCCTCGGGGAAAATATTAGTATACTGTCTTGGTTCAGCCAGTTTTGATTGATTAAAGGCAAACGTGCCGGCGGGATCATGACCACCCATCGGCCAATAGTTAGTCACTGTATCAAGGTCGACATCCCACGTATAGAACCAGCCGTCAGCACCGAGGTAACCCAGTTTACCGCCTGTCGAGTCAGAGAATAGCACCGGCGAACCAGCCCCTCGTTCACCGCCGGAAAGCGGAAAACCGTACGACATCTCAGACCCGAAAGAGTAAACATTGCCCACCATGGTTGGGAAAATCATCTCAGGCCAGCCTCCACTCTCAATGTCTGCTATCACGGGTGCGGCGATGACGTCATCATCGGGAAAGCGGTCATTGACTTCAACGGGAAAATCTGTTTTCAGAATCAACTCATGATTGAAAGCATAGATAGCGTTTGTTCCCCCGATGATAATATCGGGATACCCATCATGATCGACATCTCCCGCAATCGGGTTGGTCGTCATGTGGAAGCCGGTTTCTGCCTCTTTCGATATTGAGAAAGAGGGATGCTCTTGGTACGCGTTATCTACGGTTACAAGAATTGCCCTGCCGTCGGGAGAAAAAGCAACTATCTCTGGACGGTTATCGCAATCGACATCAACCAGAATCGGGCCAAAGTTGTAGTAGTGGTTCAGCGAAAAAGAATCAACGTCCTGGGGTCTGTCGTCAATGTAATACAACTTTGTTTCTTCAGAACTTCCCGCCATTAAGATCAACGCCTGACCAATCCTGCAGATGCCGTGATATTCCTCATTTGGGAAATTGTGGAGCGTCTTAGGTGTGTCCACTCCGTAGGGCTTTCGGTAAACCTTTCCTCTGTCCGTCAAAGCCCAAAGAACGTCGCCAAATGAGAGGGCTATAGGAATACCTATAGTAGAGAAAGTCGAGAGGGTGTCAGCCTGGCCATCAGCGTCTGCATCGACGAGTCGATAAACATTGACCCTGCCGCCGGATGAGCTGGTCCCGACGGCGACATACTTGCCGGAACCGACCCATCCGAAATCGCCCGTCACGGGCCCCGCCGTTATGTCCTCGGCAACCCTCACATACAACGGCAACGGATGGATTTGGGTACTACTGGTGTCGGAATGAACACTTGTAATTGCCGTATCATAAAATACCGTATCGCAATCAGTAAGTGTGCGGAGGAAATTCTCGCCGGTGGTTGTGAAAACCAAAAGGTTCTTGCCGGAAGCGATAATGATTTCATCGGTGCCATCGCCATTCAAATCGTCCGCAATTGGCGAGAGCCCGTACTTTGGAGAACCGGCCCGAACGGGAAAGCCGGCGGCGATCTTATCGTTTTCGAGATCAAATAATATCACTGAATCTAGCATCACCGGCTTGTCGCCAATAACGGCGGTATCACGAGTAATGTTGGTGATGTAAACATGAGTATTGTTGCCGGAGTTATCAATGGCAGGCGGATTCGTAATGGGAGTAAATGAGTTATTACCGTCATCACGAAACATATCTTCCTTGCTGCCGTAACCGGATACGTAGTAACCGCCGAAATTAATCAGACCGTCGGCTTCGATAAGCGTAACGAACTTACGGTTAGGATCCCACTGGAGATCATTGTCGTCAAAATTGTTTACGCCATCGCCATTATAATCAAGCCCCACTACTCCTTCGTCGACGTGGTAGATCAACAGGCCCGAACCGGGGATGAGAAAATCGTACTCACCGGTGAACTCCTTATCCAGATTGGTCGGCCCTTGAAAAACGTAAGTAGCTGAGTCAACCAACATGGCGGTTTCCCGGCCGTCTATGTCGACAAGGCGGTTTTCCAACAGGTAGTATTCATTTTCGGAAATGGGCACCCGGGCAATTTTGATCCCGTTGGAGAGAACCTCGGCAGCGACAACTCGTATATCGCTCCCCTGCTGGAAATCATGGACTTCTACAAACCCCAGATAGGCTCGCGACCAGGCTGAGGGATAAACCGGAATAGCTCCAAACACTTTACCGACAGGGTATCCGAAGTCGATGCCGGTACCAAAGCCGTTATTATCCATCAGAGCAAAGTCACCCAGTTGCGAGAAGAAGTTTCGTGTGTTGTATAGATCGACCAATCCGAGCTGGTGGCCAAATTCATGAGCCATGACGGCGTTTAAGGCTGTTGCTCGGTGGTCTTGGTTGGCAGATTCCGGCACAATCAGCGCCGTGCGAACGTAGTGAGTGCCGTTGTTCACCGGCAGGGAATCGCCAAAACTGATGAAACCGCTGAACAAGTCGCAACAGGTTTCCGGAAAGCCCAGATCGTTTTGCCGGTCCGCACCGGCATGGAATAGTATAATTGCATCGTAGTCAGCAAAGGTTATGCCAGGCTCCACTGTGTCGGCCAGTTGAATACAGTCGATAAAGTAGCGCTCCAGCCCGGCGACTACAGAGTCAAAATCACACTTGCCATAGTAGCTCATCGAATGAGGAAGCTGGTAGACGCCGTTTCGTGACGGTGGATAAATGTCCCAGCTCAGGTTGATCTTTCCTCCCGACACTGTCTCCCAGTAGCGACTCAGAGCGCGCAAGTGAGCGTCGAAATAAACCGAATCATGTGGGGGCGGGTCAACTAAATGCCCAACACTATCAAAATACGTGGCGGAGTCAGTCGGATTCGCCAACGGGCTGGCCAGGTTCATTAGGCCGGTGCCGGTAGTGATGGGATCATCGGGATCTTCTTCTTGAAAGTTAAAACGGAGCACCAGTACTCTAATGGTCTGCTGGAAATCTTCAGCCAGCGCTTGCTTGGGGAGTGACCAAGGATTCTTCCTTTGCAGCGATCCCCATCCGGGAACGTACCGGTTAGGCGTCAGGCCTCTCTGCATTATACGGTTATCACCGGGACGAACCTGAACACTTTCTTTCTGCCCCGTCAGAAGCTTGTCTTCTGCGACCGCGGTTGTAACCACCGCCAGAGATATCACGCCAGCAGCAATACCTGTCAGCCAACTTCTTTTTTTCAACACCCGACCCTCTACCACTAATCAGGGAATAACAAGTGAAATAGTCAAAGGCTTGATCCCTTTGCGCGCCCGGTTGGCGTCACTGCCGAAATAATAGGAGAAGTCAAACCGAAGGGTGTTCATCAGGTAGAGGCCGACGCCAACAGTAAAGGTCTTAAGCTTGCCTTCCTCGTCATGAACGTATCCGGTTCGGAAAGCTATAGTGTTTGCGTACAGAAACTCAGCGCCGCCGTTCAGCACCACCTGCTTCAACTCTTCTCGAAACCCGCCTCCCATATCAACCAGGACCTTGTTCACTTCAGCGGCTACAAGCAAACGGTAATAGTCGGACTGAAGAAGGTTGTATGCAAATCCAAGGGAAAGATTGCGGGGAAGAGGATCAGCTTGAGCAGCGTCAATGTAAGCCATCCTCGGCCCAAGATTGGTAACCGCCAGTCCCCAGTTCAAGCGTGGAGTCATCTGGTACAACAGCCCCAGGTCGACGGCAAAACCGGTAGAAGTCCCCTCACCCTCCTCCACACCTGCACCCAGGTCGCTCAGATGCGAGTAAATCAGCTTGGTTGAAATACCTCCCCTCAGTTTGCCGGAGAGCGTTGTGCCATACGAGCCGGTGAAAGCGATATCATAGGCGTCCCAATCACCTACCGGCTCAGAGCTAGTCGTTGTTCTGACAAACCTACCGTAGGATATAAACGTGATATTGCCTCCAAAGGTGCCCCAACTTCCGCTATTGGTCGTGAACGATAAGAAGCTATAGTAAAGGTCATCGGCCAGTTCCGGCAGCCACTTGGCGTGCATCAAGGCTATTTCAGAGCGTCCTTTGGCTCTGATAACGACTTTTTGGTCGCTGGCACACCACAACCCGTTTTCGAGAAAGTTGGCATCGATAGCGTTGGCTCGCTCGAGTCCCTTCCGGTTCACGCGCCCCCAACTCTTGCCGTCAAACTCAAGAAGACCTTCAAGGGTTGCGAAATAGACCTGCTTTGACCTCCCCACAATCCGATTTACCGGAGCGGCAGCCGGATTGCGGTACACCTTGACTACCTGACTGTCAGCCAGTGGCTCGTGCAGTTCATACTCAAGGTCGTTGACGTCGCAAATGACCGCGGCATACCTCAAGGAGCTTACTAAATCTTGATGAGCTTTCATCTGAACCAAGTCATCCAGGGTCTGTCCATCTTCGACTACATAGTCACGGTAGCCGGGCAGAATCCATCGTTCTCCATCGAACAACGCAACTCCATGGTCAGTCCCCAGCCAGACTTTATCGAAGCTCGCGTAGATCGATCTTACCTGCCCCTTGATTTCTGCGAGGTAGGGTGCTTTAACCACCGTACCTGGTGCTAAACTGGTAGGAGAACCGGCCTGGCTGGTATCGTGTTCAGCTTCTTCGGGAACGTACGCCTCTTCTTTTTGGCTGTCGGTTTCCCGGTTAAGCATCCCGGAGGTAGTGTCTTCAATTGTACCTGGTTCGGAAGGCACGGCGTCGGAGTCTTCAGACGGGATCTGAGTGGAGTCTA
Source organism: uncultured Ignavibacteriales bacterium (assembly GCA_964650395.1). GTDB lineage: Bacteria > Zixibacteria > MSB-5A5 > GN15 > FEB-12 > CAZYRH01. The sequence continues at coordinate 11,174 of CAZYRH010000040.1, read as the reverse complement.
CAAGAGTCTGGCTGCTCTCCTCGCCGGAACCGCCGGTTAAAAGATTCGGATTCAACTGATGAAATTTAGCAAGGTACTTCTCTTTTTCTACGTTGGTGCTATAGAGTGCAAATCTATCTGCTATCTTCTCAGGGGTGTCATCGAGAGCCACCTTATACTCTAAGCTGTTCGACCAGGTTTTCCCATCCCAGTGATAGAGGTCGTTATTCAGAACGATCCAGACATTATTGTTGCCGGTGGCACTGATAGCCGTCACAGCACCTTTCGGGAACTGGTCAACGCCACCGACAGGGTTTACCTCCAACCCCGAGAATTTCGCCAGACCACTATCGGTGCCAATGTATATGTCAGTATGTATAGGGAAGAGATAGAGAATATTGGCCGACGGCAACGCTTCTGAATTAGTCAGCGTCCGCCAGCGCTTACCGTTGTACGAAAACAATCCCTCGGTGGTGCCAACTAGAAGTGTTTTCTCCGTGGATGCGATGGCGGTCAGCTCAGTTCCAACCAGAGTTGAATAGGGAATCAGCAACTCTTCAGGGATAAAACGGTTTCTTGACCTTTCCACTGCAAAGTTGATTCGTTCACTTTCCGTTTCGGTCAGGACACTGTCTTTCATACCATCTGACAACAGTTTTTCGATCTTATTAACTTTTTCCCAGTTAATCAGGCAGCGCTCATAACCGGCCAGCAGGCTGTCAAATCCTGACTTGAGCGACTCAAGCGCATTGTAGTCTTCCGGGATGGCTGACAGGACTCTGTCGCGTAGCTCCTCGAGATAGGCAGGATTCTCGGCATTGTTGGCGGCAGCAACCGTTTTTACCATCTGGAGCAAGCGGTCTTCATCCTTTATATTGAAATAGGATTCAACTATTTTCTTAACAGTCTGATCCGTCTTGGTACTGAAAACCTCTCCCGAGTGCCAGTTCCTATAATCATAGCGAACAAGACCCTGAGAGGTTATAGCCCAGATATCATAGGCGTGGTAGCCGCTGCCGCTTTCTTGCTTAAGGGGCGCTATGGCTTTTAAGGGCTTGAGGTAAGGGGGGACTTTTGTCTCGAACCATGAGTCGGATAACGGGTAGGCGCCCAGTCCGGCTGGGTTAAAGTGGGTAGCGGTAGCGTCGTCGGCAATGGCCACATACGCCTCCCCCATCCCGGCCGCTCGGGCACCGGGCGCAATTCTCAAAAAGAGGACTGCGGCCTCAGAAACAGCCTGGCTACGCGTGGCCAGCGACACGACCATGAGCATAGCTGTTAACATTATGAACAGCTTCTTCGTTGACATAATAATCATCTCCTTAACAGAACTTAATTAATAACTACTAATTTGCCAAATGATTCAATCTCGTCCCCGCCGCCCTCCGGCACTGCCGTTGCCTTGTAGATATAGACCCCTGTGGCAACTCTGTCGCCGCTGGCGTCATGTCCATCCCATACTATATCGTCATAGTAGCCGGGTTGAAGATGGAGGGGACCGAAACTTTTTATCCTTCTGCCTGAAAGTGTAAAAATCTCGAGAATGAGTTTCTCCGCCGGTCGTGTTAATTCGAGCGAGAAGCGGGTGGACTCTTTCATCGGATTAGGATAGTTCAGCAAATTGACAATAGCGAGCTTCTCGCCCGCGAGAACCTCGGCGGAGAATTCAATCGCGGCGGAGTTGTTTGCGTTATCCCAGGCCTTGATTTTGAACGTGTGTTTTCCCGACACCAAACTTTCCAGGGGATAGACCACTTTGCCGGTGGTGTGATCGTTCTGGTTATATTCAAAGAGGTTGGTAAGATTGACAGTGTTTTCGCTCTGGTCGTCAATCTCAAGAGTAATTCCATGCCCCAGCCCTCCGGTCAGGTTTATACCTGATAGATCGGATGCCGTAATCTCTAAAACGTCCATCTTGCTTATAAGATCGCCGCTGACAAAATTGTTTCGGTTGGGGAAAGCATATTCGATAGTGGGACCGGTTGAATCACTCAAAGCAACGATACTATCCGATACCGTCAGGGAATCAATCAAACCCGCGGCGTCGGTAGAGTCAAACATGGCATAGACAACTATTTTCGCTCCCTTGCCGCCGTAACTGATGTCAAGTGGGGAAACAAACTCGAAATCAAAGAAACCGCCCGTGATAGTGGCCGAACCACGATAGATAGTCGGTCCGGTTACGGTGTAATCAATCTTCTGAGTTACCACCCCGTTATTGTCTACTAACCGGTAGGTCATATCACGTTCAGAATCATACACATTGATCAACAGGACGCCGTCGCGAGAGTGCACCTCATTTTGTTTGTTGATGATCCGGCCTGCAATTTGGGTTAGTCCCAGAGCTATGAGGCTGTCGGGGGTTTCTGAAAACTCCACATCAAGCTGAGGCATGCCCAGCTTCAAGTAGGGGTCCCCAAAGAAAAGGTAGGCCCGGTCGTTTTTCTCGGGCTGTGGAACAGGCCAAGGCCCATACTGTCGCAGCAGCTTGGCGGTATAGATAGCCTCGCAAGTAGATAAAGAATCGTTATAAAGCAAGACGTCAAACACCTTCTGATTGAAAAGAGCGTTCTCGGATGCGTACACAAGCCGGGTGGCGGAAACGACGCCAATTGCCCCGCCATTGGGTTGGATCAGCAGGTCTTCCGCCATACCTTCCCGCTTAGGGTCATCAAAAAAGCCGATAGCACATGAGGCGGTAAAAAATAACGGCAGACGATCATAGTTGTTCAGCCGCGGCAAATCGCCCGTGCGCGAAAAAACATACTCGTGAGCCCAAGCATCGGGATTGCCGTGACCGACAAAATTTATCAACAATGTTCCCTTATTGATCGAGTTCACAATAGCATCATTCACCGCCGGCTTGCGCCCGTTCACAAGTGGATAATCCCAGAGATAAATCTTGCTGCGGTGAAACAAGGGCGGGATACAGTTTTTTTCAAGCTCCTCCGTATGTGTTACATGAAAGGTCTCGTTGTTAAACTTGCCAACCTCATCATCGGCAACAAGGGTAATGTTTGTTCGCCAGAAGCCAAAATTGGTTGGAGATTCATACTGCTTTATTTTAGTTAAGATAGTATTGATTTCATAAACGTTACGGACCGGCCAGCGGGCAATGATCATGTCGTAGCCTCGATCCCGGGTAACATAACTGGTGTCATAGCTGGTATCACTGTCAAGAAACCCATACTCCCCGAAGTAGACATAGTTGTCATCGGATGCTGATTCATCCATGTTAGCCGGAAGAATATAGGACGGCACATAATTCGGCATGCCGGTCCCAAGATGATCGAGAAAGTCGTAGTTGCCATCTCCAACCAGGAGCACTGCCGACGGAGGAGGTGACGGTAACGAGTCGTACGCATACTTGAAAAAATCCCGTATGGCCGTGGGGTCATACAGGCCGTAACCAAAATTGTCCATGATATCTTCAACGCTCACCACCGTAATGGAATACCCTTGCGCTCGGCGATAGTCAATGTACTCGTGGAGAGATTCCTCGAACTCTTTTGACGTAACGATGAGTAAATCAATCTGTGCCGAAGCTGTGCGAAGATCGAATGGGTTGGCCTGTGCAATGGATAGGGGTGTCAAGGAATGTGGAATCGTGCCCAAATAGAAGCGGTTAGCGCTTCCCGCTTCGAGGTCGACATGAAACGTTACTACCCCACCGGCGCGTTCATAGCCTGTAAGGGCAACCGGGTGAAGCGGGTCCGAAATGTTCAGTATCACCATCGGGAAGCTGAAATTGTCGATTACTTCTATCTGAGCCGATCCCGCGAAAGTTCCGAGAGGAATATCAAGTTTTTCGCCGGTGGGCACCAGTCGACTTGAATATTCGAGGTTCATGTAGTCGAAGTATGGCGGAGCGTTTAAATTAGGCCACAACATCAGGCGTATCTCATTGAGGCCGTCGACCAGGGCGGCGGTGCGGTAGCTGCAATTGAACCCATTACAGGATTTTTCCAACCCCCTCACATCGTTCACATATAAGTCCATAAACCCAAACGAGTCCCCTGGGTCGGAATTGTCGGAGGTTCTCCCAAACAACCAGATGTTTGCAGTATCCCCTTCAACAACCCCAGGGGTGGGCACAAAAAAGGTCAGCTCCGGCTCGTTCGTCCAGTACCAGGTATAGTAATCGGTTATCCCGCCATCGTTCTCACGCAGCAGAAGGTTATCCTGCTCCGAGTGGACGCGCCGCTGAAAGGTGGTGATTATCGTATCCTCAGAACCGTTGGGAACAGCATCGATCTGGTTCATGCGCAGGCCGGCGCCCGGAAAGCCGGAGACAGCCAGCCAGTATATATTACGATCGGTGTACGGATTGTTTACAAATCTTGGGATGGTATCCCCCCGATAGAGCCACCGGTCAACCGACTCACCATAGAAGACAATGTAATCGCTACTGTTGAAAGCGCCGTCCCCCCCATCTTCGACCATGATTGAAATTTCCGTAAAGACCGGACGCTGTTTGCTGTTGTGTACCTCCAGCGGCAACCCCCCCCCGTTAAACAGATGTATGGAATCAGAAGACAGGTTATCCAACACCAGTCCTGCTTGTTCAAGCTGAGCACCGCTGACTTTATAAAGACCGGTTTGATTAACGGCAATCTTGTACCAGGTTGAAACCGTCCCGAAGGGTCCCTGGGCGATCTGGGCCAATTTAGCCAGGCTCCGGGAAGGCACTGGCCAGGTCTTGAATTGATCGAAGTTAGCCAGTATAGCTTTGAATATCCGGTCAAATTGGGGGTCGTTGGCAGGTGTCCCGCCTTGGGTCAACCCTCCGGTGAAACCAAGCTTCACACTGACCTCCCGGTACGTCGCCTTTCCCACAACCGGGAATACTCGCACCACGACAAATTGCCGCCCGCGCACTATGACGGGATCGGATACGACCACCAAAGGGTATGACTGAGACGATAATCTGTAACGCTCGCTTTCTTCACCAGCTATCGCAATCAGCGAGTCGCTCTGAACCGAAAGAAGAGCAACTGTGGCATCATAGGGAATACCGACATGTATGCTTTTGAAAAAGGTTACGGAAGAATCTGCTTCGATCCGTCTTTCGAGATCAGCGAAATGGGTTCTGACACGGAAGTGAAACTCGGCCCGGCTGGAAGATATAACGGTAACATCCTTGTTTACAGCATACCCCGGTGCGATTCCGACTAAAATGAGAAGGAAAGCTAAGAGTAACTTATACAAAGCAGCTTGCATCTGAATCCGGGTACTAAACCACGCCCCGGAAGCTGGTAAAATCATAGCAACGGTCTTGAGCCACTATGGCTCGTGCCTTCAATAATACGTTGTATTAAAAACTACAAGTCTTTAACCGTTATGCTATAACCTTACCTCCGTTTTGTATAAGTCATTTAAGTATGCAGAGTTCCATACAAAAAGTCAAGTAGGGAAAATACTTACCGCTATAACTGACTGCAATTTATCGGCCAAAACCTGATTGGAAATCAAAAAACTCACCTAACATTATAATCGATAATGAGTTGTAGAGACACAGAGGAGGTTCACACCCTGCTTTTGGCTACTACCTGTTGATTCGATGGATATCACAATCTATGAATCCCGCTTCACAGTAATGGTCGTTCAGGTGCGTTGGTTGTTTGAATTCAAAAGGTCAATACCAATAAATCCCAGCCTTGAGTTGAGTACTGATCTCCGAGGTCCAGTTCCACAAGCTTCCTGAATCTCATATACATGTCCCTACTGAGGTTGTGACACAAGTCCATTGTCATCGCGAGCGACCGGAGGGAGCGTGGCGATCTCAATTGTGCATCTGTATTGGCAACAAGAGATTGCCACGTCGTTTCGCTCCTCGCAATGACGAATTCGGGAGCTTGCGCAATCAAGAATTATTCTTTTGTCACGGCCTCCTACTGCTTCTGCTTCACCTTTACATTTTCCGGTTTCAGCGGCGCTAAGTCGCAGGTGAAATGGCGCAGCAGTGGCGGTTGCCTTAAGATTTTGTAACCGGCCAGAGAGTTTTTATTAGCAACGATTTGCTTAGCAGACTCGGCTACGTAATCGTAGTGGGAATTGGTGTACACTCTCCGCGGCAGAGCCATCCGCAGCAGTTCGCGCCGGGCGAGAGACTTTTCGCCGGTGACCGGGTCGATCCCTCCAAACATTAATGAACCCATCTCAACCGTCCGCACCCCTCCTTCTCGATAAAACTCCACTGTTAGTGCCAGGCCGGGAAACTGATCGGGGGGTATATGCGGCAGTAGAAGGCCGGCATCAACAAAGACCGCGTGTCCACCGGTCGGTTCGACAATAGGCATTCCTGCTTGTTTAATCTGCCGTCCCAAATAGGCTACCTGCTTGACTCGGAAATCCAGGTAGTCGAAGTCCATCACTTCCTCAAGACCCGTCGCCAGGACTTCGAGGTCCCTTCCTGCCAGGCCGCCATAGGTTGGAAAGCCTTCAACGATTATCATCAAGTCCGCAACACGGCGGTACAACTCTTCGTTGTTTAAGGCAATAAAGCCGCCGATATTGGCCAGACCGTCTTTCTTGGCCGACATCAAGACGCCGTCGCAGGCGTCAAACATCTCCGCGGCAATCTCCCGAATAGATTTGTCGCCATAGCCGGGTTCGTCACGCTTAATGAAGTAACAGTTCTCGGCAAAGCGGGCGCTGTCGTAAAAGAACGGAATACTATTCCTTTTACATATCTGGTAGACTTCATGGATATTTGACATCGAGGCCGGCTGGCCGCCGATAGTGTTATTGGTTACAGTCATCATGACCATAGCGATCTTTTCAGTGCCATGCTTATGGACAAACTGCTCCAGCCGGATAATATCCATATTTCCCTTAAACGGTAGCGGTTCGGGCGAATCCGATTCCGGGCATGGCAAATCAACGGGGACGCCCCCGGTGTGTATTGTGTTGGCGCGGGTAGTATCGAAGTGCGTGTTGTTTATGATATACTGGCCCTTTTTGAGGATAGTGCTAAACATCAAGTTTTCAGCGGAACGTCCCTGGTGGCAGGGTACAACGTACCTTTTTCTAAATATTTCTTGAACAGTCTTCTCAAACTTACGAAACGAACTGGCCCCAGCGTACGACTCATCACCCCGCATCAGGGCGCTCCATTGCTGAGCCGACATGGCTCCAGTTCCGCTGTCAGTCAGGAGATCTATGTAAACATCAGCCGCATCCAGCTTGAATATGTTGTAATTAGCTTCGATGAGCTTCTTTTCACGCTCTTCGCGGTTGAGAAGGCTGATAGGTTCAATTGACTTTATGCGGTAGGGCTCCGCCGGTTGACGATCATTTTTCATTGCTACCTCCTTGCCGTTGTGGTTTGGTTTCAGTAAACACGGAGGTTCTGTTACGTGACACGCTTTACCCTGAGGCGATGATAACTAAGGCCAAGATGGATGCAAGGGTAGAACCTATGGCCAAGCATACGCTCGATCAGGTGTAAGGCAGGAGATTTTGACTCCTGCCAATAATTGGCAGGTTTCGGGGAGACCTGCCCTACAGATTTCAGGTCAACATAGCAACTGTGATTGTGATCGAGGAAGTAGTCTTTGCACATGACGTTCATGTCGGTAGGCATCTTCCCTTCTATTCTCAATCGCCATCTGTTTGTTGGTTGTTGATTGTTTAACGCCAAACACATTCACTTAACTTTTTCGAATTCGCCAGTTGCTTTATTCTTTCTTACATTGTCAAAACAAAAATACTTTCCATTCATAGCGATGTATACGCCATGCGGTAGTGTTTGAACAAAGGCTAAAGCACTTCCTAAATTAAACAAACCATCGGAACTGCCAAATGCATAGGGGATCATGGCGCCTGTTAGAACGGTAGTTTTATTTTTTATTTTTTGTCCCAAAAACTTTGCGGTTTCTGTCATTGTGTCGGTACCGTGTACAATTACTATCTTATCTTCTTGGGAGTTCTGGCACTTTTCTGATACAATACTTCGATGGTAATCGGTCATTTCTAAACTGTCAATCATCATCAAAGTTCTTATTTTTACATCAACCCTAGATCTTCCTAGCTTTAACATCTTAGATACATGTGTATTTTTAAAAATCAACTCACCAGTTGATTCTTTATACTCCTTATCGAATGTTCCACCGGTTATCAAAATTTTAATCATCATGTAAAGCTACCTAAACACATAATATATTTTATTGGAAGCAATTCCTGTTTTCAGTTAATCCAACACCATACGCTTTCACTTAGTTACAGCCTACACCACCCTGGCATCAATCGGGTTCTTGTCATAATCGTTTGAGATGTGAAACTGTATGGGGGTGCGGGAGCCGTTCTGATCCAGCATATCGTTTACGCCGCTTTCAACATCGACGATCAGGGGAACCTGGACCATCATCAGATTAAGCTCTTGGCACAGATTTTCCTCGATGTAACTTATCGCTGCAAAAAGAGCTTTCATCGTTTCTTTGGGGGTAAGCAGAGAACTGTAATACCGGGGCAGGATTTTCTCCAACTCGTTATAGTCGCCGATTCCAGGACCAGCCAGATCTGCTTTCTTGTCCATTACTGTCATTTTGTCCTCTCCAATTCATTAATAAACTCTATTTCCATGCGCGCTAAAATACCACCATGCTGCAGAAATTGCAACTTCATTTCTTGGGAAATCTGTATTCCGATCCTGTGACCTGACGAGGCCGCACTTTCCTCCCGGCCCTGAGGTGTTGGCTATGTAGTAACAGCTTAGTGCATTTAAGTAACTACGTGACACCACGTTGACAACCGGGGTTTGATTCCTTATTGTTTTAATAATAGATAAGAAGCTACAACTATTTGTCTTGCTTCAATTATGACAAGCTTCACCAGGGACTCATACGGCTACATTATAAAAGCGTTTCTTATAAGCCCGCTCAACCGGAAAGCCTTTGACAGCTTCTTTGGGATATGTTACCAGTCTACGGTCGGCTACTTACGGTATCTTAAAGCTAAAGGTTTTCAGCTTCCACATGAGCACAGGACAGACGGAGATCCGTTGGCCGACCTTGCAATTGACCTTCTCGGAACGTTCCTGTACAGCAGCAGAGACCGGCCTTTTCCGGTCATCTTTAGCTACTTCAACAAGCTCGGATATGCCCAGCCATGCGAGGCCGATCCTGATGATCTCCTTCACCGCTTTACCGTTTTGCTTCGGGGGCACATTCGCCAGCAACTTGCTCGCCTCAAAGTCCAACAGGCCCCACAGATTGACCACCTCAAGCGGCGCTTCAAGGAGATTCTCAAAGATGTTCGGTTCAAGATACTGCCAAAAAGCCGCGGTGAAGAATGGATATATCTTGCTCAACATTGTGACGACCGGCGTAAAGAGCGACCTCTGTTGCCTTATGATGAGCTTCTTCAGATAGCTGAAAAGGCCTATCTCAACAGCCGAAGCCGCACAGACTGGTGCCTGGATATCTTTAAGCTTGTCAACGAGGCAACTCAATATCAGAATCTCGTAAAAAAGCACGAGCTGCTGGCGGCTATTGTGTCTGTGAACTCGAAATACGTCGAGGCCGACGGTCTGCAACCCGTTTGTCTCCCTACACCCGTAGAAGCGCTCTTAACGAAGACGATCGAGGAAGCTATTGTGGAAACGTTGTCTTGGCTGAAGGAGTCAGTCTTGGACAGGTTTATTCACAAGGTTAGAATTGATAGCGAGGAAGCTGAGAGATTCCAACAGGCGGCGGAGAAATACCTATCAGACCTTGCCCACACCGGCCAAACCGATTCTCTACCAGAGTATTTTCGCGAGGTTATGCCGGAAGGTAAACGCATTACGTACCTCAGTGACTACAAATACGTCTTTGAGACAACTATCAACCAAGCGGTGGAGAATTTCAAAGACCGCCTGAAGAAAAAATCCACAGTTTTGAAATATCGTGACTATTTTTAGAATGGGTAAAAATAAGAAAGGTGTAGCATGCACCCATCAGGCAAAGAGCTAAAGCGGTTTATCGAAAACAGGCTGGATGAGCTTTCGGCGCGGCGAATAAAAGAGCACCTCAAACAGTGCGAATTCTGCCGCGAGTTCGTTGAGAACTACCGCCTGTTTGGACAGTCGCTTGACGATGCTGCTGAGGAAAGCATACCGCCTGAGGCACTCCAGCTTGCCGACCGGCTGTACAGCGATGCGCTCGCCGGCAGGATCATTTCTCTTGAGCCTCTGTTTTCAAAAGCTTCCGAGCCGAAACTCCATCTGGCGGCTGACGGCGAAAAGGAATTCAGGCCGCGAGTGCAAAATCTGACCACTCTTTACTCGGAAAACCCGGAGGTTATAATGCGGGTCATGCGCGATCTCGATAGTGGGGAAGATTACCTCCAGCTCATCAGCGATGATCCTGCGTTCAGCGCCCATGTTATGGTGCAAGTTCCTGAGCTTAAGCGGGAATTAATCACTGATGATAGCGGCCAGGCCATGCTGGAAAGTGGCTTTCTTGAGGTACCCGAAAAGCTCACCTGGCAGATCAAAATGCCGGAGGCGGTCTTTTCGTTAGAACCGCTGGTCTACGATCCCAACAAGACCGAGTATGCCAAGGACATCGTACTGGAAACAGAACGACAAGACAAAATCAAAGTCACTTTCGAGGGCAAGACCGAAGGCAAACAGATTTCAATCCGTATTCTTGAACTTGACGGCAAAACCGATTTTGGCCAGGTGAAGGTGAGCGTCTCACAGCGCCATGCCTCGGCTTTCAAAGATATAAAACGGGATGAGTCCCTATCGTTTGATTTAGTAGATACAAAGGATGTAATTAAGGTGCGCTTATACCAATAGGTCATGGCTCTAATGTGGGCGGCAGATGTCCTCATCTGCCCCATTTGTTGAGAACATATAAAATGAACACTTCACCTCTCCAATTCGCCAAAGACTTTGGCAAGCTCAAATCCGATCTTGCCTCCCAACCGGCGGCTGATCTTAAGTTGTTGCTGCTGATTGACTTCTGGCCAAGACTGGAACTATATCAGGGCAACAAGGCCTATCGAAGCTATTTTGACGAATACATCCCGCTGCTGTTGCATCTGATCTCGCCGGAAAGCCTGCATGACCTAACGCTGCCGGAGACGGAAGGAGTGTTGAATATCCTGCATTCTCTCGACAGAGGCGAAACAGCAAATCATGTCTCGGAGCTTCAGAAAAAGGTGCGGCTTGTCACCATCCAACTTGCCAAAAAGCTGTTTTATGTCGG
>CAZYRH010000039.1:0-17455 GCA_964650395.1 uncultured Ignavibacteriales bacterium | reverse complement strand
AATAGTTGAAGAATTTCCACGCCGTCTTCTTTTCGAGGAAAAAGAAAAACGAAGTCACCGCCGCCAGGACAGCAAGAATGCCGGCAGGGGATGTGATGAGTGATTGTTGCATAGCTCCTTTCGGGTTCGCCTAATGTTTGCCCGAATGTATTCAATAACGTAGTAAAAGACAAACCAAAAAGGCGATCACATCCAAAACACCCTGTCTTTTTCTTCACGTTGATGTATATTGAAATCATGTCCGATGAAATCAGGCTCAAGGAAAGTTACGTACTGGCCCGATGCTGTTCCCCTTCACTTGCGGACAAGATTGTCGGCTACTACAGCCATGACAACTACGTTAAGGTGCATCGCCACAACTGCGAGAGTCTCAAGAAAACCCAGCCAGAGAGGCTGGTTTCGTTATCGTGGAATGACATACTGGAGGATGCACACTTTACTCCGGGGTCGGATTACCACAAGCTGGATGCAACGGACTTTGCGGTGTTAAGACATCATCTTGACTACGGCATTGATTATTCTCTAATGGTTGCGAAAGTGCTGGTCATTCGCAGGCAGGATGCGTTCGAGCGGCATAAACGGCTCAGAGATATGGGGCTTCTAAAACGTGTCGAACCGCGAATAGTCCAATACCGCAAAGGAATTGTCGACAACAAGTGGATTAAGCACCGCAATCACACCTATTACGACCTGACCGAAAAAGGAAAAGCCTACCTTGAGTATCACCAAACTCACGGCGGTTGATATTAATTTGTCATTATCAGTCAACAACGCGGAACAGTTTGCAGGGCAATGACGTAATATGATAGAAATGAACTGTAACACAAAAACCATAAAGGAGTTGTCCATGCGTGGTAAAATGTCAATGTTGATCACATTCATCCTGTCGCTTTCGATCCTGTTTGCAGGCGACGCCTTTGCCGGACGACGGGTGCGGACAATTGGCGGCTGGAAATCGGCGCTGGAAAAGCAGGCCAAGAAACCTGCCAAAGGTGAGTTGAAACCTTTCGACGAGTTGACCAAAGACAAAGTGATTATCGAAGGGCTGTTCACCTTCTATCATGACACCACCGACAACAGCATGTTGATGGCAATCAAGCCGGAGCAGTTTGGACCGATCTATCTCTGCGGTGAGACCCGCTCCGGGTCCGAAGGTGCTGTTTACGATAACGCCTCGATGGGACGCTCATTCCCGTTCTATTTCAAGCGGGTCGGCAAGAACCTGTTTATATTGGAAAAGAATCTGCGCGTCAGAGCCGACACCTCTTCTACTCTCTATAGCGCCGTAGAACGAGGTATCTCGGATCATCTGTACGCTTCCACCGCGATCAAGTCGAAGCCCCACGATTCCACCGGCGCCATCTTAATTGACCCGGCCGATTTATTCATTCGAGACGCTCAACACATAGGTTATTTTCTCGGCAAGGTAGCCAAAGTTGGCTTCAGCTTTGATAAAAAGAACAGCTATTTCGTACAGGTGAAATCGTTTCCAGAGAACACGGAGATCGATGTGAAGCTGCACTACAAAACGTCCAAGCCGTTTAACGCAACCACTATGCAGAACCCATACAGCATGTTTCATACCTATCACTTCTCCCTTTCGACCCTACCGGAGACCGACTATGTGCCCAGACTTGCCGATGACCGGGTGGGCCACTTCCTGACTCTGTACCAGGATTACACCAACCTTGACGAGGAAACCCCTTACGTGCGATACATCCAGCGCTGGCACCTCAAAAAGAAAAACCCCGATGCTCGAATTTCAGAACCGGTTGAGCCGATTGTCTTCTGGGTTGAGAATACCGTTCCGCCTGAATACCGGGACGCCGTTGCCGAGGGAATTGAATTTTGGAATCCTGCTTTTGAAAGGATCGGTTTCCGCAACGCGATTGTAGCCAGACAGATGCCCGACACAGTTGATTGGGATCCGGCCGACGTACGTTACAACACGGTACGCTGGATTGTCAGACCGGGCGCAGCTTACGCGGTTGGTCCCAGCCGGGCGAATCCCTTCACAGGTCAGATCTACGATGCCGATGTGCGAGTTTCCTCTGACTTTATTCGTCACATGTTTATCAACATGGAGTACTTCATACAACCGGTCTCCTTTGACGGGCAGGTCAGCCATGACGAAGACTTCCTTTGGCTGGACTCCGTCAATCCCTCCCCATACTTCTGCAACTATGGCGCCGAATCGGCTCAGGAAGCGGCGTTCGGCCTCGCTTACCTGCTGAGCGCCACGGGCAACTTTGCCAATAAAGACTCCTTGACCAGAGAATATGTTCATGCCTACCTGGTCGAACTGATTGCCCACGAAGTCGGTCACACTCTTGGATTTCGTCACAACTTCAAAGCTTCCACAATCTACAGTCTTGACCAGATCAACAACCCCGATTTCACCCGCAGCCACGGTATGGTAGGAACCGTCATGGACTACAACCCACCCAATATTGCCGGTCCGGGAAAAACTCAGGGTGAGTTTTACCCGTCGGTGCCAGGACCATACGACCAATGGACTGTTGAATATGCGTATTCCGATTTCGGCGCTAATACACCAGAGGAAGAACTGCCGATGCTGCGTAAGATCGCTTCTCGCTCTTCAGAGCATGAACTGGCGTATGGTACGGATGAAGACGCCTTCGGGTACAGCGCTAAGTCCATTGATCCGATGTGCAACCTATTCGATATGGGAGATGATCCGATCGCCTACTACAAGCATAAGATTATGCTGACCACTGAGCTGTGGCAAAACTCCCTGGGCGAGTTCGAGAAACCCGGTGAAGGCTACCAAAAGGTGCTTCGGGCTTTCCAGGCCGGATGGCGCTCGTACTATGAATCGGCGCTGTACGCGTCCAAGTTCATCGGCGGCATCTACCATAATCGGCACCATGTTGGCGATCCGGGCGGAAAGGTGCCTTTTCAACCAGTTCCCGCGTCCGAGCAGCGCCGCGCTATGGCCTTCTTGCGCGATAATATCTTTGCAGCCAATGCTTTTGATCTCCCGGCCGATGTGCTCAACAAGCTTCAGCCGGAACGATTCCCAGACTTCAACTGGTCCGTCTACAAAGTGGCACAGATTGACTATCCTCTCCATGCTCGCGTTCTGAGTGTGCATAATTTGGCGCTGAGAATGTTGTACAGCCCCTACGTTCTGGGCCGATTGATTAATAACCAAGAGCGGTATAAAGAAGGACAGGAACGGTATACGATGTATGACATGTTTATGGATGTGCGCAGAGCGATCTGGTCTGAGATTGTTACACCGGAAAACGTGAACAGCTTCCGGCGACAGTTGCAGTTGCTCCATCTCAACAAAGTTATCGCCATTTACCTCAGCAATCCATCCAGCTATCCGTCCGATGCTCGTACACTGGCGTCCAACGATCTCGACATTTTGGAAGGGGCGATCAAAAAAGCCGTCAGTTCTTCTGCTATCGACGGCATGACCCGCGCTCATTTCAAGGAGGTTTTACGCCAGGTCTCCGCCGCCAAAGGAGCCAAGCGAGAGTTTGCCACTGTTAAGGGAAAGTGAATTCGGTTGATAATTGGTTGATTGTTCTCTACACTTTTATACTGGAGGCGGGAATTCGCTATTCCCGCCTTAATTTTATGTCATGAGGAGTCGAAACATGACGCAATACAGTTTAGGATAGCTAATGAGCGATATGAGAGAAACAATATTCAGAGAGGCCGGGCTCGGCTGTTGCCGCGGGACTCATAAAAATATTTGATGTAGTTCCAGGCGTCGATAGCTTTGTCGGCGTAGATAAACAGGTTGATATCTTCCTCGTCGACGGTGCCCTCTTTAACCAGATACTCAAAGTCTATCACCTTCCGCCAGTATTTCTCACCAAATAAAATAATCGGCAGCCGCTTCACTTTCCTGGTCTGGACCAAGGTTAACCCCTCGAACAGTTCGTCCATAGTGCCGTACCCCCCGGGAAAGGCCACGAGGGCTTTGGCCCGCAGCAGAAAGTGCAATTTTCTCAAGGCAAAGTAATGAAACTGCATACAGAGTTCAGGCGAAATGTATGGATTCGGTTGTTGTTCCATGGGAATAGTAATATTCATTCCAATCGACTTAGCGCCAACGTCATAGGCTCCCCGATTGGCGGCTTCCATAATGCCCGGACCACCGCCGGTGACTATGACGTATTCATGGTCATCATTTAACTGGCATTCCGCTGACACCAGGCGACCGAACTCACGCGCCTCATCGTAGAAATGGGATTTGGTTGCAATCGATTTGGCAATCCTCAATTGCTTCTTCAAAGAGACGTCACCGGGCTTTCTTTTAAGCTTAGCTTCAAGCTTTCGTATCCGGGCTTCCGCCTTCTTGGGTTCCAGGATTCTTGTGCCGCCAAAGACAACAATAGTCGAGCTGATCTTCTGCTGACGCAGAATAAGCTCTGGTTTTAAGAGCTCGAGTTGTAACCTTACTGGACGTAAATCGTTGGTGTCAATGAAGTCGTCGTCATGATAGGCAATCTTATAAGCAGGTGATTTTTTTAGTCTCTTAACCATTAATTCGGTGTCATTGTTCTTTTTTGGCATCGCTTTCCTAACTTCACTAGGTATCTAATAACAGGAAACTGTGCCTGCTACCCCATGAATAGATAAATTGATTGAAGATAACCGCTTCCACACTTTGAACGTATACTTAACAGCGAAGGTACCAGCCAATCTGTGCTCGTGCATAATTGTGCTGCAGACGCACGGCGTTTACCGGGCTACCTCCTCCGAAACTGACTCTTTGAGGAGAACCCCATCTGGAACTCCTAAACAGATTCCCAGCGACTGAGCTGTTTTCACCAGCGGATGATCAGGAGTTACCAAGCGTTGCTTGCCGGCTACCTCCTTAATCGGGGTAGACCCTATTTCGTTTCCCTTCATAGCCACCATTTGGCCGTGCTCCTCACGCGCCACCATACGAATTGCTTCGGCCCCGAGCCTGGTGGCCAGAATGCGGTCGAATGCTGTTGGTGAACCGCCTCTCAGGAGATGCCCCAAAATCGTCACTCGACACTCAATGTTGGTGAGACCTTCTATCTGCGAGGCTATCTGGTGAGAGATTCCTCCCAGCCGAATAGCGTCAGGAGAGCCTTTGACTGTCCGTTTTACAACCTGGTTCCCACCAATCTGCTTAGCTCCCTCACCAACCACCACTATCGAAAAGTTTTTCCCCATGGCATTTCTGGTCTTGACCGCTTCACAGACAGCCTCAATGTTATACGGAAACTCAGGCATGATAATAATGTCACCTCCGCCGGCCAGGCCGGAATACAAAGCCAGCCATCCGGCATACCGACCCATCACCTCGATAATCATCACCCGATGATGGGATTGGGCCGTGGTATGGATTTTGTCAACCGCTTCCGTGGCTGTAGTAAAGGCGGAATCAAAGCCAAAAGTGACATCGGTGCCTACTAAGTCGTTATCGATCGTTTTGGGCACCCCAACGATCGGCAACCCTTTGTCAATCATCCCTGCCGAAGCCGCCATGGTGCCGTCACCGCCGATCGCAATCAGGGCATCCAACCCCAGTGATTCAAAGTTGCGAATGGCCTGGCTGGAGCGGTCAAGGTAGAGGTAGTCATCGCCTTCGAGAACGGGGAAATGGAAAGGATCGGCTCGGTTGGAAGTACCGAGGATTGTACCGCCAAGGGCCAATATGCCGGAAACGTGCTTTACATCCAGCTCGCGATACCGGCCTTCTACCAGCCCTTCGTAACCGTCCAAAAAACCGACAATCTCCAGATCGTAGTCGTTGTGGGCTGTCTTGACGATAGCCCTCAGAACAGCGTTCAAACCGGGACAATCACCTCCGCCCGTCAAAACGCCGATTCTCTTGATTGCTCTTGTCATACTCTAACTAACAGACTATATTACTGTTACTCTGCAATATCTTCCAGTGATCAGTATTTATAGATTAAGATAGACTTGATATCTATTATCGACAAGTATAAACTAATGGTTACCGAATTTTTGTTGGTACAAAAACGCATGATCTTCTTGACTTCTCACGCAGAAGTGTTGTAAAATAATCTGGTGAATCTGGCGATAAACTAACAGATCACTCAAGTCAGAGACTTAAAAAAGGTGAGGGAGTACAAATGCGTGTAAAACAGTTTTTGGTACTGCCAAGACTACCCGAACGAATACTCACTCTTCAGGAACTAGCTCGAAACCTCTGGTATTCCTGGAACTGGGACCTGGTCAAGCTGTTCATTCGGCTCGACCCTGAAATGTGGGAGGTGTGTTACCAGAACCCCGTAGAAATGCTCTCTAAACTCTCTCAAGAGACCTTGCAACGGGCAGCTGCTGATGATGGGTTCGTGGCCAATCTTGACCGCGTGTATGGCAAGTACCGTGACTATTTGACTCGGAAGAAATGGTTTTACTATAAGTATCGCAAGTTTGAAGATAAGCCGGTGGCTTATTTCTCACTTGAATTCGGACTGGACACAGGACTTCCGGTCTACTCTGGCGGTCTGGGCGTATTATCGGGTGACACTCTGAAATCTGCCTCCGACCTTGGTCTGCCTCAGGTAGCAGTAGGCTTGTTATATCGCTATGGTTACTTCCGCCAATTCCTCTCCAGCGATGGCTGGCAGCAAGAACGGTACGAAGAGAATGACTGGTACCACATGCCGGTCCAATTGGTCAAAAATGACCGTGACGAACCGGTGAGAGTCTCTGTCTCAATTGATGGCACACCGGTGCAGATTCAGATATGGAAAGTGAGTGTCGGGCTAATGCCCTTGCATCTGCTCGATACGAATATTCCAGAGAACTCCTCGAAATGTCGCGACATAACCTCAGTCTTGTACGGGGGCGACAAAGATATGCGCATCAGGCAGGAAATCATTTTAGGGATTGGTGGTGTCAGAGCTCTCAGGGCAGTTGGTATTGAACCGGCCATTTACCATATGAACGAGGGACATTCCTGGTTTTTATCTCTGGAGCGGATCAGGGTCTTGATGCAGGAAAAAGGTCTCAGCTTCCAACAAGCATGTCAGTACGTCTGGTCAACCACCGTTTTTACCACCCATACTCCTGTACCGGCGGGGAACGAGAGATTCGATCCGGTATTGGTGCATCGGTATCTCGGAGAATTCGTATCTCAGCTTGGCCTGAGCTGGAAGGATTTTTTGGCGTTGGGGCGGGTGATTCCGGAAGATGAGTCGGAGCCGTTTTGCATGACGGTGGCTGCCTTGAAGCTGTCCGCGTTCGCCAACGGAGTGTCAAAGCTGCATGGGAGCGTCTCACGGAATATGTGGCACAATATCTGGCCCAACCTCCCTGAAAATGAAGTTCCCATCAAAGCAATCACTAATGGTGCCCATCCCGCCTCATGGGTCTCCCACGATATGAGCGAACTATACGAATCATACTTTGGCCCTCGCTATGTAGAACGGCCGGGAGCACCCGAGGTCTGGCAGCGAGTGTACAAAATTCCAGACGCCGAGCTGTGGCGCATCCACAACAGGAGACGGGAGCGACTTGTATTTTTCGCTCGCAAGAGGTTGAAACAACAGCTCACCCGAAGGGGTGCTTCTCAACTCCAGGTGCAGCAAGCGGAACAAATTCTTGACCCTCAAATTCTGACCATTGGCTTTGCGCGGAGGTTTTCCACTTACAAGCGAGGAACTCTCATCTTTTCCGATATCGAACGGCTGGACAAGATCATTAATAACAAAGATTGTCCGGTGCAGATTATCATCTCCGGCAAGGCTCACCCCTTGGATAGCCCCGGCAAAGAGATCATAAAACAGATTGTCAACTATGCTTCCGAGGATCGGTTCCGCAACCGCATCATTTTCCTTGAAGATTACGACATCAATGTTGCTCGTTATCTTGTTCAGGGGGCTGACGTCTGGCTTAACAATCCCCGCCGTCCTCAAGAAGCGTCGGGAACTTCCGGAATGAAGGCTGCCCTGAACGGTGCGTTGCACTTTTCGATCCTCGACGGATGGTGGGCGGAAGGTTATGACGACACCACCGGTTTTAAGATCGGGAACGGTGAAGAATATGACAATGTTGAGATCCAGGATCGCCTGGAATCAGAGATGATGTTTAATGTCTTGGAGCGAGAAATCATTCCCCTCTTTTATGACCGCAGCGAAATTGGCCTGCCAATCAAATGGATAGCCAAAATGAAAGCGAGTATCCATATGGCCGGCGAACGCTTCTCAGCCCAGTGGATGTTAATGAACTACACCAATCAGTTTTACATCCCAGCGATACAGTCAAGTATCAAGATGCAAGAAAACAATTATGAGCTCACCAAGCAGGTAACTGCCTGGCTTGAGCACATAAATGAGAGCTGGGATCAGATTGAGATAAAAGATATCGAAGTGCCGGAGGCGGGCCCCACGCTGTTTGTCGGACAGAAGTTCCCGATCAGCATTAAAGTTTTCCTGGGCAATATTACCCCTGATGACGTTCGGGTGGAGGTGGTATCGGGACGGCTTAATTCTCAAGAACAAATACTTGACTATACCCCGGAAGCGGCTGTCTTGACCGCCAACCCCCATCAAGAGGGAGCCTCTAATAACAACAGCACGTACACTTTCACTGGTGAGATAACCTGTCGCAAGTCCGGACGATTTGGCATCACCGCCCGAATTGTACCGAAAAACGAAAACCTGCCGCACACGTTAAAACCTAAGCTCATCAGGTGGTGGTAAGCGATTACGAGAGTCCCGTTCGTACAATTTCCATTTTGTCTTTCTCATTTGAAAACAGAGGTATCTTCCTCTTTCGTTCCTACACCAAGTTTACTCCCTTTGCTCATACTCTCACTAGTGTTGCGTCCCAAATATATGTTCACATATTCTTTTGCAGTAGCACGGGCATCATGCCCGTGAATCATGGGCAAGATGCCCATGCCACGATTTAATTTGCTGCTTTTTTTATTAGCATGTATTTCTGGGACATCACACTAGATAATCCCCTATATATGTTCGCAAGGGGATGTTTTTCTACTTTTCAGTCAGCTTTGGCATTGACCTTACTACTAATTTCTTGACATTAGCCCGGTCCTCGGCGTTATTCGCAAGCAAATGCGATCACACACTAAAACTATGGAGGAATCAATGAAACAGAGTGTCACGCGCTGGCTCATCCTGCCGATCTGTTTAGCCTTGCTTTTCGTGACGGGTGTTTCCGGTTTTGATTTTTCAAAGCTGGAGGAGTCGGTAACGGAGTTCACGCTGGAGAACGGCCTCAAGATCATTGTCATGGAACGGCATGAAGCGCCGGTTATTTCATTCGTTACTTGGGCCAACGTTGGCTCGGTGGATGATCCGAAAGGGTACACTGGCCTGTCTCACATGTTTGAGCATATGGCTTTCAAGGGTACCACCACTTTGGGGACGAAAGATATTGAAAAGGAGTTGGAACTGATTGGGGTTGAGGACTCGGTCTTTCTGGAACTCAGGGCGGAGAGAAAAAAAGGGAGGCTTGCCGATTCCACTAAAATAGCGTTTTTAGAGATTGCTTATGATGAAGCCCGCGACGCCTCGTACGAGTACGTTGTTCCCAATGAACTCGGGAATGTTGTCGAGCGGGAAGGTGGTATAGGCCTTAACGCCGGCACTGGCTATGATCTCACCGTTTACTTCATGAATTTTCCGTCAAACCGGCTTGAACTGTGGATGGCTCTTGAATCGGAGCGTTTTCTCAATCCGGTGTTGCGGGAGATGTACAAGGAACGTGACGTTGTCGCTGAGGAGCGGCGGATGAGGACCGACTCTAATCCCTTCGGACGGCTGTTTGAAGAGTTTCTGGCTGTTGCTTTCAAAGCCCATCCATACGGCATTCCCATAGTGGGGCATATGTCCGATATCCAAAACTACTCCCGTCCAGCCGCCCGGGGACAATTCGAGAAGTATTACAGCCCCTCAAACCTGACTGTCGCTATTGTCGGAGATGTCAAGCCAAAGGACGTAAAGAAACTTGCGGAAAAATACTGGAGGCGCCTTCCCTATCGTCCGGCTCCGGAGCGCATCGCGACAGTTGAACCGGAACAACTTGGCGAACGCCGGGTGGTGCTCGAAGATCCTTCGCAACCTATCTATCTGGTCGGTTGGCATATCCCTGAAGGAACTCATCCCGATCGACCGTCTCTTGATGCCCTCGTTGACTACCTTGGTCAGGGCCGCACCTCCCTTTTGTACAAGAACCTGGTGAAGGAGAAAAAGATTGCCATGAATGTGGCGGCTTTTGCCGGCTACCCCGGTGACAAGTATCCGTCCCTGCTGGGTGCTTTTGCCATGGCTTCAACCGGCCATACCAACGAAGAGTGTGAAACTGAGATATTCAAGGAAGCCGAAAAGCTCAAAGACGAACTGATCAGTGAAGAAGACTTAGCCAAAATCAAAGCCCGGGCCAAGGCGTCCCTGATAAACCAGTTAGATAGTAACCAGGGAATTGCGTTACAGTTAGCCGGTTATCAAGTCTTCTGGGGTGATTGGCGGCAACTCTTTCGAGAGCTTGACCGGATAAACGCGGTCACTGCTGATGATATACAACACGTAGCCAAGAAGTACCTAACGAAGAAAAACCGGGTCGTGGGTATGATCAACACAGAAGAAAGCTAAGCCGGGGAGAAAAGAACAATGCGAAAAAACATAGCATTAATGATGTTTTTAACCCTGCTGTTGGTGCTGGCAGTGTTGAGCGCCAATGCACAGGATGTAGACAAGCTGAAGTTTCCCAAACTAAGCAAACTTGAAGTTCCCGAGGTTGAAAGAGTTACACTGGATAATGGCATACGTCTCTATTTGCTTGAAGACAAAAGCCTGCCGTTATTTGATGTCTCCGTACGCGTGAATTGCGGTTCTTATTTGGAGCCAGAGGACAAGGTTGGACTGGCTGACATTTGTGGCACTGTCATGCGCACCGGTGGAACCGCCAAGTGGACTGGCGATGAAATCGATGAAATATTAGAAGGTGTCGGTGCTTCGGTGGAAACCTACATTGGCACTGTGTCCGGTGGTGCTAGGGTGAATGTCCTGAGCGAATACACTGACCTTGGGCTTGAGGTGCTGTCTGAGGTCCTCCGTCGTCCCGTCTTCGATGAGGACAAAATCGAGCTGGCCAAAGTGCAGGAGCGCTCAGCCATTGCTCGCCGCAACGATGATCCCCAACAAATTTGCTTCCGCGAGTTTAGGAAGATTATCTACGGGGCTAATTCACCGTACGCCCGCCACAGCGAATATGCTACCATCAATACCGTTACCCGTGACGACCTTATTGCTTTCCACCAGGCATACTTTCACCCGCAGAACATTCAGTTAGCTATCTGGGGCGATTTTGATAAAGAGACACTACTGCCCAAGATCGAGAATTACTTTGGAGATTGGGAGAGAGCCGGTGAGCCGGTGCCGAAGCCACCGGAAGTCGACTACGAGTTTAAAAGCCAAGTGTACTACATAGAGAAAACTGACGTTAATCAGTCAAATATCGTGATGGGGCACATTGGCGGTTTCCTGACCGATGAAGACTATGCTGACCGTATCGTCATGAACAACATTCTCGGTGGGGCATTCGGAAGCCGATTGTTCAACTCTGTTCGTTCCCGCGAGGGGTTGGCTTACTCTGTGTTTGGCGTTTACACGGCCAACATTGTCTACCCGGGCGTCTTCTACAACTTTGCCTCTACTAAGTCCGAAACAACAGGCAAAACTATTCAAGAGGTGATTAAGGAAATCAAGCGGATGCAGATCGACCCGCCCAACGAAAACGAAATGCGCATGGGCAAGGATGGCTATTTGAACTCCTTTGTCTTCAAATTCGACACCAAGGCGGAGGTGGTCAACCGTTTGATGTATTATGACTTCTATGGTCTGCCGGAAGATTTTCTCTTTCAGGAAAAGGAAAATGTCGAAAAGGTGACGCCTGATAATGTTATTGCAGCAGCAAAGAAGAATCTCCACCCCGACGTCCTGCAGATCCTTGTAGTCGGTAAAGGCAAAGACTTCGACATGCCGCTTGAGCAGTTGGGGTTGGGACCTGTGGAGACAATCGATGTCACAATACCATCGGGCGAGGAGAAAAAGGAGCTCGTCATAACACCGGAGAATCTGAAAAAGGGTAAAGAAATCCTGCTGAAAGGGGTAGAAGCTCACGGCGGTGTGGAGAGTTTTAAGAAGATCAACTCTGTCTCCCGGAAAGGCACGATTCTTTTCTCCATGGGCGGGCAGGAGATCCCCATCTCAATGGAGGCAATCGAAGTTTTCCCGGACAAGAGCAGGTTGGTTATGAACTTCATGGGGCAAACGGTATATCAGATCAGGAATGGAAAGACCGGTTGGAAAACAGATCAGAAGACGATGCAATTGACCGCCATGACAGATGACGATATTGCCAGTGAAGAGAAAGAATGGGCCCGCAACACCATTCATATCTTCCAGGCCTCTGACGACCCCTACTACAAGGCTGTCTATGACGGCACAGGCGAGGTCAATGGAATGCCGGTGAAATTCGTGGCCGTGGTGGGAGAAGATGGCCAGATGATATGTCGATTGGCTTTCAACAGCCAGAAGTACGAACTGGTGGGCAAGTCATATCACGAGGAAACACCTCTCGGTGCAGGAATGATCGAGGATGCGCTTTCCAACTTCTCTGTAGTCAGTGGTGTCAAACTTCCCGTGACGACGGTCAAGACTTTGAATGATCAGAAGTTACAGCAGGTGGACATTTCTGAATTCATCGTCAACGCCGAGATTCCTTCGGATGCCTTCGAGGAACCGAAATAGGTAGTGCGCCTGAAATCGAAATTCGTCAAAAAGCCGGCCGCTCAGGCCGGCTTTTTTTACGTCTTATATCAAGTTGCATTCAAATGGACGTTGACAATGCTTTGAACGACAAGTGATACAACTCACCGATGGCGGGCCTAATGGAGATATGAGGCCATACAGCTTAGAACAACTGATAGACGATATTATGCGTATGATTGCAGCTTGGTACGAATGTTATTATTTAGATGTTAAGACTTCTTTCGTTCTTCCTCGATTATTTGCGCCAGAATTTTGGAGACCGGGATGGATCCCTCTCGCATCTCCTTCATTTGTGGGAAAAAAATGACATCTCGAATGGAATGTTGATTGGTCAGTAACATGACCAGACGGTCGATGCCTAAGCCCAATCCGGCAGTGGGCGGCATGCCGTACGCCAGGGCGGTTATGAAGTCATCATCCAGCGGCTGGGCCTCTTCGTCCCCCGCTTCAAGTGCCTTTCCCTGCTGGAGAAACCGTTCGATCTGATCAACCGGGTCATTGAGTTCACTGAAAGCGTTGCCTATCTCCCCACCGGCAACGTGAAGCTCAAACCGTTCCGTGAGACGGTCGTTGCTACGATGCTTTTTAGCCAGGGGAGAAATCTCAACCGGGAAGTCGGCGATGAATGTCGGCTGAATCAGATTCGGTTCAACTTTTACCTCCCACACGGACTCGACTACTTTCCCCCAGTTGATGAGTTTTTCTTGTTCATCGACACCGAGTTCTATGGCCGCTGCTTTAGCTTCCTCAAAAGGCATCTCTGAGAAATTGACGCCAGTCTGCTGTTGAATGGATTCAAGCATGGTCACCCACTGGAAGCGTGGCTCAAAATCTATATCATATTCACCGTAAGTAATCTTGTAGCTGCCATGAAGCCGGTGGACGACATACCTCACAAGTTCTTCAACCAGCGCCGCCATGTCATGGTAGTCAGCATAGGCCCAGTACAGTTCAGCCATCGTGAACTCAGGGTTGTGCCAGCGATCCAAGCCTTCGTTGCGGAAATCCTTGCATAGCTCCCAGACTTTATCATACCCACCCACAATCAGGCGTTTCAGATATAACTCGTCAGCAATGCGCAGGTACATCGGCATATCAAGTTTGCTGTGGTGGGTCTTGAACGGGCGGGCATTACCGCCGCCATATAGGGGTTGTAAGATCGGCGTCTCCACCTCGAGGAAATCATGATTGTTCAAAAATTCTCGAATGGATTGGATGATCTTCGTTCGCTTGACGAATATCTCCTTCACCTCCGGGTTGGCTATCAGATCAGCGTAGCGGCGGCGATAGCGGGTCTCCACATCCGTCAGGCCCGAATGCTTGTCTGGAAGAGGATGAAGCGCCTTGCTGAGCAGCCCGAAGGAGGTTACGTTCAACGTCCGCTCGCCCATTTTAGTCACGAACAGCGTTCCCTCACAGCCAATGATGTCGCCGAGGTCAATGACGTTAAATAAGTCAAACTGTTCTTTGCCGACGTTGTCGAGCTTGACATAAACTTGAATGCGGTCGGAACTGTCACGAAGATCGGCAAAGAAAACTTTCCCCATCTTCCGTTTCAAAATGACTCGTCCGGCCATGCGGATTGCTGCTTTTCGTTCAGAGAGCTGGTTAAATTCATCAAGGGCATGTTTTATAAGGCGGTTCCGTTCATAGCGATAGGGGTAAGGGTTGATCCCTTGCTTGATTAACCGAGTCACTTTTTCACGACGAATCTTCGCTAGTTCCGCAAGAGGAATCTGAATCTGAGCGTCAGACGGTATGTCTACTCTTTCATGTTTGGTCTTTTTGCTGCGCTCCGTCATTTTCAGACAACCTCAGTACGGACTCTTCTTAACAGCGCCATTGGGAATCTTGGGTTCGGTTTTATTTTTACGTTTACTTACTTTCGCGTGATAATCTCTCGTCAAATGCCTTCTTGACTGAAGGTGGAACCAGACCGGTCACATCTCCGCCGTGTTGGGCGACATCCTTGACAATAGTCGAGGAGAGGTAAACCCAGGACAGTGACGGCATTAAGAAAACAGTTTCCACTTGTCGGACCAATTTGCGGTTCATCAACGCCATTTGAAATTCATACTCGAAATCAGACACGGCGCGTAGCCCCCGTATTATAGCGGTGGCCTTTGTCTCTACCGCCAGATCAGCCAGCAATCCCTCAAAGCCGATGACCTTTACTTGCTTTCGATAAGGTTTCTTCTCAATCGAATGCTCGATCAAACGGATGCGCTCTTCAAATTCAAAGAACGGACTCTTAACGGTATTCATCGCTACCGCTACCACCAGTTCGTCAAAAACGTGACAGGCCCTTTCAATAAGAGAAAGATGTCCATTGGTGATCGGATCGAAGGTGCCTGGGTATACTGCCTTGTTCATCTTACCTTTCGTTGCCGCTATAGGCCTACGCCACGAGAAGCTGTGGACGTCTCGCTACTCTCAAAGTTGAACCAATAATAAGTTTGAATTTAACTCGTGGCAAGGTTAATTAACCGTAAGTCCCAAGGAGGCAAGGTAGTTTTCGGGTGGAATATCTGAAGCGGTTGGGTCAGCAAAAAGACGAGTGTCAATCTTTGGAGTTGTAACGACCGAGAAATATCGTTCAAGCACCGTCCTGATTCCGGCCTTGTCGCTGCCACTGGAGACAATCAGGGTTGAGAGAGGTTCGGTAACTCCGTCCCCACGAATGGATGTCAGCTTGTAGTTAACGATTGTCATAAAATCGACCGCAATCTTCTTCAGACCTTGTGTGCTGCTCCAGTCAAGCCGGTCCGTGTGCAGGTAAGCCAAACCTACTATATTCCCCTCATGGATAAAACAAATAGAAACAATGTTGTCACTGAAATCGGCCAGACAGATGAACTTTCCTTCCTCAGGATGGCAGAAATTAAGATAGCCTTTTGCCAGCGCTACCGCTCGCATTCGGTACTTTGGGGATGGGATCGGCGATTCTGCTTCAGATAACGAGGAGCCGAATAATTGCTCTAAGTTTTGTCGGCGAGTTATCAGACCGAGATAACGGTTCTTGTAACCGGTGTA
The DNA here is from genome assembly GCA_964650395.1 of uncultured Ignavibacteriales bacterium. GTDB lineage: Bacteria > Zixibacteria > MSB-5A5 > GN15 > FEB-12 > CAZYRH01. The sequence continues at coordinate 1,637 of CAZYRH010000039.1, read as the reverse complement.
CACAGTGTCAAAGTAGAACTCATCTGGCTCATCAAGCATCAACACTGACAGCTCGAATTGAGTTTGAAGGTTTACGTCCCAGCTACCGGTACGGTTAAGGTGAAGGTTCTTAATGATGACTTCGTTGTCTGGCACGGACAGGATTATTTCCGCATCATCAAGCCAGTGGTACTCCGCCAGATGGGGCTTTTCAAGCCTGACCAAGGCTGTTACATGCGGCTCGGAGCCACGCTGCTGAACTTTCACCGCATAATAGTAGAGACCGCAGCGATAATCGATACCGACTGTGCACTTGCCTGAAATCATCGACGCCTTATCCTCAAGTATGGCCGCAGCTGTTCATATAACTTTGGCCCGATCCCTTTGACCTCAGTAATGTCAACCTCCCTTTCAAACCGCTTGCGTTGGCGGTACTCTACAATGCGATCGGCTAACACAGGGCCGATGCCGGGCAATAATTCCAGGGAATCAGCCGGGGACGTGTTGGGGTCCAAAACAAAAATGCCGGTAAATACTTGCTCATCTTCTCCAATAAAAACTTTCAGAGAAGGGGAGTCCTCTGTGGGATAGGCATAGGAGCGGATAAAAAGATACCCCCCCATTACCAGTGCAGCAGCGCTGAGGACCGCAAGAAATCTTAATTGTGCCGGGCTGAAATCAAAAAAACGATTCATCCAATCGCCTCGCAACTGTCAAATCAACTCAAGTATACACTGACCCACCCAAGAAATCAACATGACTGAGTAGTTTCTTGACCGCCCAATGAAAAACACCAATTCTCTTCTTTCTAAGCTAAGTGAGTAATCTCGTACTCAAATAAATTATCAGAATGGATATCGATTCGATCTCTTGAATCACTCTGTAATGTCATTTCCACCAAGCATTGCTTTATTAAAAAAACTCTTGTCTCACTTGACTACCAAGAGAGAAAATGCTATATAAAAAAGAAGGGTGCAGGAAATATCCGACCTGATTTTTGTTACAAATTCATTTTTGCGGAAAGGATTTTCAATGGATAAGTTTTGCTTCTCATGCGCAGCCTCGCTCAATGTGCCCGATTTCAAAGGGCCAGCGGAAAACTACTGTAAGTATTGCACAGACGAGGCGGGAAATTTAAAGTCTAAAGATGCCGTTCAGCAGGGCATTGCTGAGTGGTTTAAAAGCTGGCAGCCGGAACTTGATGACCAGAAGGCACTGGCACGCGCCTCTGACTATATGAAAGCTATGCCCGCTTGGGCACAAGAATAGAGTACGGCTCGAAAACACCTTTGCGCCAACTACGATATCTCCTTGATGGCATAAAGAATCCCGTAAGTCCAGCGACTTACGGGATTGAGCTTACATGCGGAAGGGGGGATTTGAACCCCCACGAGTTGCCTCACTACCCCCTCAAGATAGCGTGTCTACCTATTCCACCACTTCCGCAAATTATCATTCAGAGTAATTAGTCGTCACCTTTCCATAGGGTAAGCCTGATATCATTCTGTAGAGTAGGAGTCTCCGACTCCTGACCTTCTATGGCAGACCGGCAGGTCTCAGAGAGGGCTGCCCTACCCTCACATACTTGCTACTTGCCGGCGGGCTCGGTTGGTTGTGCCTGAGACCCTTCATTAGGTAGTACCCGAATATCCAAAAGA
>CAZYRH010000038.1:0-17691 GCA_964650395.1 uncultured Ignavibacteriales bacterium | reverse complement strand
AAATCAGTGGCTTTAAGGCAATCGAACAATGTCTCAGCGGCCATAATTCCGGATTTGATCGCGAGATGGATGCCTTTAAGCTTCTGCGGATTCAGAAAGCTGACCGAGTCGCCGCACAGCAATAAGCCGCCATGGTAGAGCTTCGGCATTGAATAGTATCCGGAATCCGGGACCGTTTTCGCTCCATAGTGGAGCATTGTGCCCCCTTCGAGTATCTTTCTTACCAATGGGTGCATCTTGTACCGCTGAAATTTCATATGGGGGTCATTGGTTGGGTCAGGCGAGTTCAAACCAACCGCATAGCCGATTGAAACCATATTGTTGCTCATACCGTAGATCCAGCCACCACCATATTCATGCTTCGGCTGCGGCCAGCCTATAGTGTGAATTACCTGTCCGGGCTTGATGCGGCCGTTCGGCACTTCCCAGACCTCTTTGACACCTGTCAAATAGGACTGCGGCAAGCGTCCTTCGATCAATGTGGGTATCTTCTCAAAGGCGTGACGGGTCAACGAGCCGTGTACACCCTCACACAGAACGGTCACTTTGGCTTTGATGATAGACCCCGGTTCAAAATTAGACTTCTGGTTTCCTTCTTTGTCCAGCCCCATGTCAACGGTTTGAACACCGGCAACCTTGCCATCCTCCACCAGCAGATCATACCCGGCCAACCCGGCATAGATATCAATTCCTTTGGCTTCTACCTGCTCGGCCATCCAGCCGGTGAACTTGTTGAGTGAGATGACATAGTTGCCGTGATTGTTGAGAGACGGGGGTATAAAGGGGAACTTAACAGCTCTACGTTCTGAAAGGTAATACATGGCATCGGAGCTGACCTGAGCCTCCAGTGGCGCTCCTTTATCAACGAAATCAGGGATAAGTTCCGCTATTCCTCTGGGGTCCATAACAGCCCCCGAAAGCGAATGCGCTCCCACATAGGAGCCTTTTTCCATCATTAGAATCTCCGGCAACTCAACGGCGTCGTCGGATTCCACCAAGTTTGCCAGCTTGTAGGCCAGCGCTAATCCTGCGGGACCCGCCCCGACAATCAATATATCTGTCTCGAGAACTTCACGTTCAATGTTCATACACCTGTCCTTTTGTGAAACTTACGTGGGAAGTATAGGGAACACGTGATAAAAAGAAAAGTATCAACTGTATAAACGCTTCATGTAAAAGGGCGTCGTGTAGTTCTCACGACACCCTTCAAAGACAACAAGATATTTCTTTCTCCTGTGTCCCGCTACGGACACGCTGCCGGCGGCGGACCGCCTCGGAATAGGTAGTCGACCAGGTAGGTCAGATCAGCCACGTTAACATCACCCGTCTCATTGATATTGATATTGCCCTCTTCGGGCACGGGGGAGGGGACTACCACCAACGGGTGGTCGTTATAATCACCGAAATTGCAGGAATGATGATCTGGTTCTTCGATTGGATTCTCTCCTCAATCCATCAATTTTTGCAAAACCTGCCGCCTGCGAGTTTTGTGTGCATTTGTGGGGAAACCTGATAGCTGGTTGGCAGAGGGTAGTTTGCAAATTTCTCTTGCTCTACGAGTGGAATAGAAATATATTATATTAAATTGATAAAGCCTGTCGCCCCTTAAGGACGATAGAAGAAGTAGACATATTATTTTAGACGAGAAAAAAGAGCAAGGTAAAGGTATATAAATGGCTCACAAGAAAGGCGTCGGTTCTTCGAAAAATGGCCGTGATTCCAACGGTCAACGTCGAGGCACAAAGGTCTACGGCGGTCAGGCGGTTACCGCTGGTTCGATTATTGTTCGTCAGTGTGGAACCCCCATCAAGCCCGGTTACAATGTCGGAATGGGGAGAGATAACACTCTTTTTGCCAAAGTGACCGGCGTGGTCAAGTTCGAGCGGGTCGGTCGTGGGGGCAAACGAGTGTCTGTCTACGAATAGCCTTTGGCAGCAGCAACTGCCTCCTTCTCGAAAAGCATTGGCTGCAAAAAATAAAAGCGCTGGAGAGTAAAAAAGACTCGCCAGCGCTTAATGTTTTCAGGTACAGTTTCCTATTCTGTCAGCTTAACCAGCTTGTCGTAGTCAATCGATTCGGCCAGTTTGGTTATTTCATCCAGGGTGGTCAGTTCGTTTCCTTGCACCGACACCAGGAGCCGATTACCTATCGGCATAATGATTTGATGGCTTTCCAGTTTTCCCTCGTCACTTTCGACTATCAGCATGGCTTTGTGTCCTTTGATTTCTGTCGTCTTCATGCTGCCGTCAGGGGTATCGTACTCCATCATCATGGTATATGGCATCATCATCATCTGATTTAGACCGGAGTCCATTATACTTATGTCGATTTCCTTATCATTTCCTTCTTTCGTCTCAGTAGTAAAATCACGCTCCACTGTCGAATAGCTGAATTGTTGATCGGGATTGGATGGATCCGCCATGGTGAACGTTCCACCGTCCAGATCACCGGCTTTCATGCCTTTGATTTCTTCCGGCAAGAATTTGGCCAGTTCCTTCCAGTTAATAGCCTTGTTGGATTGGGGTTTGGCTTCTGTAGTTGGTGCTGATTTTACTTCTACGGTTGGTTTTGTTTTTGTTTCTTCGGTTGGCGTTGATTTTTCTGCCCAGATTTTTGCCGTCCCGCAGATAAAAATCACCGCCAGGGCAAGAGAGACAATTCTCTTTTTCGTCATTGCTATTTCCCACCTTTCGAGAAAAGGGTTACATGTATCATGTAGAGTATTATTATTCATTTAAAGGCGCAACAAAAAAAGGAATATGATTGCGCCGACGGTTGCTGCTCTTATATTCTCTGCGTCACCATGAACCGACTGTTGGAAGATTTGAATGAGTCGCAGCGGGAGGCAGTTACAACCACCTCCGGTCCTGTGTTAATTGTTGCCGGCGCGGGGTCTGGTAAAACCAGAGCTCTCACCCGGCGAGTGGCCTATATCCTGACCGAACGCTTGGCTGACCCGCACCAGATTCTGGCTGTAACCTTCACCAACAAGGCCGCCGAGGAAATGAAAACGAGGATTACTCAGCTTCTGGGGGGTGAAATTCCCGGCCTGCAGGTTTCCACCTTTCATTCCTTTTGTGCTCGCTTTTTACGCCGAGAAGCCGGAGTGCTAGGCTACGACAGTTCCTTTACCATCTTTGACGCCGATGATTCCGTAACCCTGGTGAAGAATTGCATAAAAGACTTGGGACTTTCCGGCAGTCAGTTTACTCCGAAGGCACAACTGCGGAAGATATCGGCGGCAAAAAATCGACTGATTAGCGCTGAGGCCTTTGCGGCTGCGGCCTCCGGCTATTTTGAAGACTGCACGGCTAAAATCTATTCCAACTACCAAAAACGTCTCCGGCAATGCAATGCTATGGATTTTGATGACCTACTATTCCAGGCTGTAGTGCTGCTTCAGAATAACAAGGGCGTCGGCGAAAGGTATCGGCGGCGCTTTCAGTACATAATGGTCGATGAATACCAGGACACTAATCATGTGCAGTACCTGCTGCTGAAAAGTTTGACCGGAGAGCACGACAATATCTGCGTGGTGGGGGATGAGGATCAATCCATCTACGGTTGGCGGGGAGCGGACATACGCAATATCCTTGAGTTCGAAAAGGATTTTCCCGGCGCCAGAATAATAAAGCTGGAACAGAACTACCGTTCAACCACCATCATTCTCCAGTCGGCCTCTGCTGTTATTCAAAACAACGAAACCCGTAAGACGAAAACCCTCTGGACAGACAGGCAAGGAGGAGAGAGACTTAAGCTTTTATTGGTTGATTCTGCCGACGAAGAAGCCTTGCATATCTTCGAAGAGATAGATCACCAGCAGAACGAAACCGACCTTAAAGATATGGTGGTGCTTTATCGTACCAACGCACAATCGCGGCCGTTTGAAGAGCAACTGCGGCGGCACAATATTCCTTATCAAATCGTCGGCGGTATCTCCTTCTACCAGAGGAAAGAGATCAAAGACCTGATGGCCTACCTGAAGTTAATCGTCAATATCATGGACGACATCTCTTTTGAGCGCATTATCAATTTCCCGAGGCGGGGAATCGGGGAGAAAACGGTTTCTGGAATTTCCGCTCTTGCCCGTCGTGACGGCATCTCCGACTATGAAGTCCTGTTGAAAGCGGGGGAGTATGCGCAATTGTCAAGCAGGCTTAAGCGGTTGGAACCATTCGTAGCTCTAATTGAGAAGTACCGAGCACAACAGGAAACCGTGGCCATAGACCTCTTGACGCAAGAGTTGGTGAGTGACTTGAATCTATTGGAAGAATTGAAGTCGGAGGATGAAATCATTGGTCAAACGAGAATCGAAAACATCGAGGCATTTATTGAGGGTATAGCTGCGTACGCCCGTTCCCATGTTGATGCCACCCTGGCGCAGTATCTTGCAGAAATCTCTCTTTTTACGGATGTTGATGCGTACAATGAGCTGGAAGATAAGGTGACTTTGATGACTATCCATTCGGCTAAGGGGTTGGAGTACGAGGCGGTCTTTCTGGTCGGTTTGGAGGAGGGTCTGTTCCCTTTACAACGGTCAATCGCCGAGCCGTTGGAATTGGAGGAAGAGAGACGCCTTTTCTACGTTGGCGCTACCAGGGCTAAAAAGAAGCTGTATCTGTCGTCGGCCACGACGCGCTATCGTTTTGGTGAAGTAGAGTCGATTCCTTCACGCTTTATAAAGGAGATACCTGAAGAGTTGGTGGAAAAAATCGATTTGCGCACACGCCGCCTTTTTGAGGTTACCAGTACCCGTAACAGGACGCCCTCGTTTTTTTCGCGCTTATCTTCAACAGCCGATGTTGCTAGGCGAGGCGTGTACTACGACTACGAGGAGGGAGAAGGATTACAAACCGGACGAATAGTCGACCACCCCACTTTTGGCCGAGGCAAGATTATCAAAACCGAAGGATATGGAGAGTCGTTGGTTCTCGATATTATGTTTTCGAGCCTTGGGTTGAAAAGGATCATGGCCAAGTACGCCAAGCTGAAGATCATCGGGTAATCTTATCGCGGAACTTCTGGTACATGCCGATGCCAAGCCAAATCAAGACCTCGGCTTCTTTCGGCTCTTGAGGGAAGCGCTTACAGTGCTCCTTCCAGTCGCAGCAGTTTCTTTTTCATTTCCAGACCCGCCCCATATCCGCCAAGGCCGGACGAAGCTATCACCCGATGACAGGGAATAACTATCGGGAGGTTGTTTCTGGCATTGGCAGTACCTACAGCTCGGTATGCCTTAGGGTGCCCTATAGCACGAGCAATTTTCCCATAGGTCATTGTCTTTCCATAAGGGATCTTTGTCACCCGTTTGAGCACTTTCCTTTGGAATGAAGAAGCTTGTATATCAAGCTTGAGGGTGAACTTCTTAAGCTGGCCGTCCAGGTAGGCGACGAGCTGCTTTTGAGCTTGCTTATTTATGTTCCCCCTAAAATGAATCTCGTAGTCGGGAAACAGTTTCTCGATTTTACCTTCGAATAATTTACCGGATTCACCGGGCAAAGAGATTAAAGCTAGGCCTTTCTCGGTCGCTGCAGTGTGGATTGTACCAAACTTTGTGTGAAACGAGTGGAGGAAAAGTTTCTTCATATTTACCTCAAAGAGGCGTTTTTCTTTTCGTCCAGTATGTCCAGCAGTTGGGTTATTGATTCTATAAAGAAATCAGGCTCGGTGGCAATCACTTTTTCTCTGCCTCCGAAGGGCGATGCCACGGCAGTTACCCTCATCGGGACAGCTCTGGCTGCTAAGATATCATTGATGGTGTCACCAATGACCATCGTTTCCGAAGGGTCGGCTTTAAGGCGCTTCAGAGTGAGTCTGAATATGGATGGATCCGGCTTGACTTTTTCCACTTCATCGCCTCCTGTCACCGCCTGGAATAATCCCGGCCAACCGAACTTCTCGAGTATGCCCTCAATATGCGTTTTGATTTTGGTGGTTGCTATAGCCATGCGATATCTCCGGCGATTGAGCTCCAGAAGTATCTGTTTGACACCGGGGAGAGTTTCTGCAGAGGACACGACCGTTTCCGCCGCCTTCCTCTGAAAAAGCTCGCAAAGCTCTTCTAAAGGGGCATCGGTGAAATGGGGATACATTTTCTCCAGTGGGTAGCCGATGAACGCCTGAATTGTCTCCGGCTTTTGTTCGGGCTGACCCATCTCTCTCAGGGAATAGTTTACCGCCTCCACCACTCCCCGCGACGAGTCTACCAGAGTGCCGTCAAGGTCAAAGATCAAATTCTTTATCGCCATCAGAAGAGCTTGCTCACTTTCCCAACCAGTTTTCTCAGGGGAACCTCGTGAACCCTGTCGATTCTGCCCAGATTTACAGTCGCTACTGAAATAGAGTAACTGTCCGCTGAAGTCAACGGCCAGTCGCCCGACAGGACAATCCCCCCCGGTGCATCACCGATATCAGGTAGACCGTTAGCGACCACGACGCCTCCGACGATTTCAATCTCTTCACCCGGCAGACCGACGACAATGCCGTTCATGTGTCTGTCTGAACCGGCTGAGAACCTCACGATTTCATACCGTCGAGGCAGGGCATGCAGAATCGGTTTTTTGACAACAAACACGTCAACCAAGTATGACAGCCGACTGGCTTTTAAGATATCACCCTTGGAGTATAAAGGATTTAGAGAGTTGCTATCCAGAACGAACACTTCCGGGCGATTTCTGAGGGCGAAATTCAGCGGTGCCACGGGGGACAGCGTCTGGTAGCCCAATCCTGCAACCAAGAAAATGATAGCTGACCTTGTCCTGGGGGCAGTGTTTTTCCTTTTGGCTTTTACTGTTCGTGCCAGATCGAAAAACGTAAAGGCATAGAACAAGAAAGGCAAACCATACATAGCCAGTTTGGCTTCCAGGGGAACTTGGATGAGAAGGGAAACAATAAACAATACCGAGGCGAGCAACATAACAAGGAAAATGAAAATTCCAAACATAGCTTCACGCCAAAACAGGTGCCCCAGCCCCGGCACCAGAAGGTTCAAAAGGGTATTAAAGAGCAGCGACCGGGGGTTTAACCTGGGCATGAGCACACCGTGTTCAGAAAACGAACTTTTTGAACTCCTTGCAGTTTGGGTCGATGGAACCAACCCACTGTAATCAAACAGGTTAATGACATCGTCTCAACTCTGGTAACGAAGTCGCCGCTCAAAAGGTTGCGATCAGAAGAAAAATAACAACATAACTATAGAAATCACAAGGAGTTATTAGTTTTTTCAATTCCCGGCTTGTTACCCGAGCAACGAAACGTTCGTCATAATCGTATAATTTGCAAGAAGATACATCTGAGTGTACCGATCCGGGTAAACTTGACAAGTTGAGAATGGCGGTTACATTACACAATTAGAGTAGTCTTACCTTAACACGATTGGAGGCTATGATGGTTCGCTACACAGTTCAGCTTTTCGGTATAACAGTATTTGCCTTGGCCACTATATGGTTTGTTGGCTCAGGCGAGGCTACCCAGTCTTCCAGCTCCACCGAGCCTGTACTGTGGGCTGACACCGTTCACATAAATCTTGAGGCGGGTTCATCAACTCAGGAAGAACAAAAGCAGAAACGGGATTCATTCCTCAGAGACGTCAAAAAGCTGACCCAAACCGCCTTCAACATCAGAAATCAGTATATGGAAGACGTGAATACTGAAGATATCGTCAAATCCGGTATAAAGGGTATGCTTTCCGACCTGGATCGTTTTTCGGTATTGATGGAGAAGTCTTCCTATGATGCCCTTATGGAATCGACACATGGTAAGTACGAAGGGTTGGGGATGCAGATTGACGCCCGTGATAACCGCATCCGTATTATCGCTCCCATTGAAGGAACACCCGCATACCGAAAGGGTCTTAGAGCAGGCGACGTTGTTTGGGAGATTGAGGGTCAATCAACCGAAGAGATGACTGCCTCGGAAGCATCCAAGTTAATGCGTGGGCCGGCAGGCACCTCGATAACCCTTAAGATTAAGAGAGCCGGCATCATTGACCCGATAGAATTTGAAATAGAGCGGGCCGTAATAGAGTTGAAATCTGTCAACTATGCCGGTGTCATACCAGAGACGGATATCGGGTACGTACGTCTCTCCCGATTTGCTGAAGAAACAAGCCATGAGTTGAGGCAGGCTCTCGATTCCCTCGACGGTCTGAATGTCTCCGGCCTCGTGTTTGACCTTCGCTCTAACGGCGGCGGGCTTTTGGACCAGGCCAAGGAAACCTCAGAACTCTTTTTGGAACCGGGTCATGAGATCGTTTACACCAGAGGCAAATATGAAAACAGCGAACGTCACTACGAATCTTCTCGACCTCCCTTGTTTCCGAACAAACCATTGATTGTTCTGGTTGATGAAGGCACCGCTTCGGCTTCGGAGATTGTAGCCGGAGCAATACAGGATTGGGATCGAGGTCTTATCCTCGGTAATACCACATATGGGAAGGGTCTCGTGCAACGAATATTCCCACTCTCAAGTGATGGAAGTATAGCTCTGAAGCTCACTACCGCTAAATATTACATTCCCTCCGGTCGATGCATCCAGAAACCCGAGAAACGCAACAAAAAGAAAACTTCTTCATACGAGGCTGGCGACGAAGAGGCCGGTAACGACTCGGTTAACGTTAGCCAGAAAGAGGTTTTCTACACTAACGGCGGCAGGGTTGTCTATGGCGGCGGTGGGATTGTCCCGGATATTGAGATTGAGCGGGAGACCTGGAGACCGATTGAGATTAATCTCTATCGTCAGTCGATGTTTTTTGATTTCGCAGTTAAGTATGTTGCCGAACATCCTGAGGTCAAACCAGATTTTGAAGTCACCGATGAGATCGTCGAGCAGTTCAGAAAGTACGTCAAGGAAAAGGACTTTGATTACAAATCTTCGCTTCAGGTCGCTCTGGAAGAATTGCAGGAGACGGTCAACTCCGAAGGTAAGGACAGCCTATTCAACGGGGCGATTGACAGTCTGGAAGCTCTCGTGGAACTGGAGAAGTCACATGACTTCGATCAGTCTATCGACTACATCAAGAAGACCATCAAACGCGAGGTCGTGGCGGCTGTAGCCGGACAGCGAGGTGTTTACGAGGAGGTCGTACTTAGGATGGACCCGGCCGTTTTGAAGGCAGTAAATATTCTCACGACCCCCAACGAATACTCTAATATGATTTCCAAAGGTCAGAAAAAAGCAGAGCTTAACTGAGCGAAAAGAACCTCGGTGTCTTCTGTTTTTGCCTGTGGGGGGCGGACGTTCTGAGGTTGTCCGATGAGTTCTCAGGTGACGCAGGGGTGTCCTGCCTGGCTACCTCACATTGTCGGATAATGACATTGCCTTGCTCTAAAGACGAGGCTGAAATCAGAAGAAGTGACACAGAGGGATGTTACGTTTGGATTTAGGTGCAAACCGTCAAGAGAGAAAACCATGCCTTGATTGACAATCGGATCAGTCGTCAAGATGATTGCGGCGCCGGGTCGAATTGAGTAAATTTGCCTTATGATATCAACGTACAGCCACACTGCTCTGAATACCTTTCGTTACTGCCCACAGAAGTTCAAGTTTAAATACGTGGACAGGGTGCAGATTCCTAAAAAGGTGACTGCCGATCTCTATATGGGTAGCGTGGTTCACCAAGTCCTCAGTAAACTTTACAAACTTGGCTCTGACGGCATTGTTTACCCGGTCGATGACATGATAGCGTTTTACGAAGAGCAATGGGAGAAAGTGGAGCGACAATTTATAACCTTGACGGATGATTACCACACGGTTGACGACTATATCAGACTCGGCTGCCAGATGTTGGGAAAGCACTACGAAAGCTACCAGCCGTTTGACCAGGGGACGCTGCTGGGGACGGAGCTAAATGTCCTGTTCACACTTCCCGATACGCCTTTCAAAATCAGGGCAGTCATTGACCGCTTGTGGAAACGTGAGGACAGCGTCGTTGAAATCTGTGACTATAAGACGGGGAAGACCCTGGCCAGACCGCAAGACGAGTCCTTTTACTACCAGATGGGCCTATACCAGCTTGCCGTACAGGCGAATTATCCGCAGTTTGAAACGATTGAATTGGCTCAGTATTTTTTGCGTATGGGCGAAACGGTCAGATATCGTATGCGCCCGGACGAACTGGAGAGGTTAGTAGAAGATGTCAGGGTAACTGTTATTGAGACGATCAATGCCGAGAGGCTTGACAATTTCCCAGCGAAAGAAAGCCCTTTTTGCAATTACTGCGATTACTTTAGTCTCTGTCCTGCTAAGAGGCATCAATTGATGCTGGACAAAGTGAAAGGTCAGAATGAGGCTTACCAAGGTAGAACGCCTGAAGAAAGAGCTTACGCCTTGACCACCGAATTTATTGAAGTAGACCAGAGAAAAAAGCAACTTGAGGTTCAACATGCTGCGCTGAGGTCAGAGATAATCCAAATTGCCAAAGAGATGAATGCGACTAAGCTCGCCGGAGCGCCGGGTATGGTACACATTAAACTGGGGCGAAAGGAAGAGTTTATCACAAAATCAGGAGATTATCGAGCGTTTGCCGAGTTATCGCATTTGGCTCACCAGTTCGGACTGAACGAGTATTTTATCCTCGATGGTAAGGCTCTCATGAAGGAAATCTACGGCAAGCGGCGGCTGAGTGAAGAACAGTTAAAAAAGCTGAAGCCGTTTGTTGTGGAAAAGGAGCGTGCTGTAGTTATGGCAAAGCCGAAAAGGGGAATAGAGTCAGAAGATGATTGAGCTGGCCGTTGCCATCGCGTGCTGTTTGTTTAGTGCGGTTAATGCTTCGATATATTTTGAAAAAAAAGCCCGGATGAAGGTCCGGGCATTTCTCACTTAAAGCGACTTTGGCACCCTCACGATTACTTCTCGGTCTCCTTCTTCACTTCTGCCTTTTCGGTCACTTTCTCTTTTACCGGCTCATTCGCCTGCCGAGTCACAAAAACGGGGATAATCTGAAGCTTCTCATTCTCTTGTGGTAAAATTGAATCCCCCAGCTTATTCAGCTCGATTCGGTCTGCCACCACCATGAGTGAGTTGTTGGGTTGCATTGTAGTTGTGTCGACAGCCAGCTTCTCGATTGGCTTATTATCCAGCGATGACACAAATACAGTTACCAGCCGCCCCTTACCAACAGGAAGAACGTTATTGGTAGGTCCGAGATTCGCTACCATTCCCAGCATAGCACACTGAATAGCCGTGTCGGCACGAAAAGCCTTTAAGGCGAATTTTTCGACCCGACCGCCAGTGTAAACCGCTGAGTCAGCCACAATCCGGTTCAGGCCGGCGGTCATTTTCAACGGGATTGATAGTCCCGCCACCGGTTCATCATTGGTGTAGGAGACAGTAATTGTCCAGTTGTAGGCATCGATCTTAGCAAGGTCGGCATAGACCGTGTCAATGTTGCCGAAGTGATCGACCTGCGCCGAAACGAATAACGGCACCAAGAGCACAACCGCAGTACAGGCAATTGCCTTTAGTGTTGGTTTCATCTTCCCTCCGGGTAGTTTGAGTTCACAAGTTTAATGCTTTTACACACCTTATTGAAAAAGGGTTCTAACTTTCCCCTCCTTCTTCTACATGGGTAAGCGTTGCTTTCAGTACTTCAATCAGGGAATCGGCAGCAGCCTGGTTGTGGAGCTCTTTGCGATATATGGCTGAGGCTTTCAGTAAAGCTCTTTGGCCCGTCTCCGAGTCAGGATATTTATCAAACAGACTCAGCAGTATTTCCGCAGACCGATTCCAGTCGTTTTTTTGGCGATAAAGGTCGGCCTTGTAGCTAAGCGCTTTGGCTTCAACAAGTGTCCCCATGCCAACCGTAGCCAACTTGTCGAAGTGCTTTTCAGCTTCCTTAAACCACCTGTCTGATTCCTGCTGGCGCCCCTGCTTCTCAAAAAGATCGGTCAGGTAGATCAAAGTTGACATAGCTTCGTCGGAACCCCGATAATTCTCAATCAAATAGTTATACTCTACTTCGGCTCGGTTCCAGTTTCCCTCAAGCTCAAACGAACGAGCCACGGCATATTGAGCCAGGGGCGTTGTAGCATAAAATCGGGGGTAATTCTTTTTGAGGTCCACCAGCATCTTTCTGGCTTTGGCATATTTCCCCTGTTCGATTTCGACCATACTGATCCTGAAAAGCACCTTGGGTCGGGTGAGAGTGTCGGAATTATCAAGTCCCTCAAGGATTTCATCGTATTGTTTCAAGGCGCGATCGAGATCGTTGATCTTGGAGCCGTAAATGTCAGCTATTTTCAGTTCAATAGGCAGCCTGGAGTGAGAAGTTGAGTCCAGCATTGCTGACAGCTCGGCAATCTCTTTCTCCCATTGCCCAGTATCATCATAGAGACGGGCCAGGTTGGCATGAGAAGCAGTGGCGAGCCGGGTATCCGGGAAGCTGGTGGCCAAGTCGCTGTAATACTTTTGGGCCTTGCGAAACATATCGGCCCCGCCAGCCGAGTCGCCGATCATATTTGCTACGTGGAAGATGTGTGCCGGAATGTTGAACAAGACAAGGATCACCTCGCCGGAGTCGTCGACCGGTGGGTAGTATCTTTCCAAGGCGTAATTATACACTGTCAGGGCGCTGTCCCATAAACTGGAGGCCTGCAAGGCCTGACCCAGGTTGACGTAGGTCGTCATAAGCTGGGGGTCATCGAGTTGGGCCTTCTCCATGAGACGATTGAGAATTGTTACACAGGTATCATACTGTCGGTGGGAAAAGAACAATTGCGAAAGGCGAGATGAGGACCCAAAGGCTATATGCTGGATCTCGCGGTGCTCAACGGGGTAGCTGTTGGCGTTGATCGAGTCGAGCGCCTGATAACAAAACTCTACAACCTCTCCAAACTTGGCAGCTACGGCCTTCATGGTCTGAGGATCAACCAGTTCCGGTTTGATCCGAGAATCGACTAGAAATTTTTCCGCCTGGTGGAGTTTCTTCTCCGCTTCATAGCGCAGCCGGACAGCCCTGTTGTCTGAGCAAGACTGTAAGATAACGACTGGCAAAAGGATACCACAAAGCAAAACTGTTTTTCTACACGTCATTATCATAATTATCGGACGGTCACGCCAAATTTCAATTGACCGGTCGGTGGAATATAGAGAGCTCCGGTGGAGTATTCAAGGCAAATCTGGAGTCTCGCCGGATAAATTGTCCCCAAACCAGGGCACGAAAAAAGCCCGCCTCAAGGCGGGCTTTGAGATCAAGTCTTGTTCACCACTGTTACTTGCGACGGCGGATGATGCCGCAACCGACAAGGCCAAGGCCTAGTAGAAAAATCGTTGTCGGCTCCGGAATCGGGGAATAAGGTTCTTCAATCAAGTCGTTGCCACAGCCAAGGGTGATGTGGAAGTCAAGGCTGCTGAAATTGCCGAGAAGGGATTTATTAAAAGCAAACTCCCAGACGTAGGTATCGCCGTTGCCGGGCGTGAGGTAGCCCTGTTCAAAGTTTGTCCAAGGTGACATAACGGTGGTCACATTGCCAAGCCAGTTGCCTGCAGCCATTTCATGGGCGCCGATCTGTGCTGCAATGGAAGTCCCATAGTAGCTGCCGGGTACATTCTGTAAACCATTCCAGCTTGAAACTTCGTACAGGCCGGTGGAACTGCCGTCGATAATGTCTATAGCATATTGGTACTTACTGTCTACCCCGATAAACAGGTCGCCAAGACGGTAATCCTGGTTCCAGCCGGTCGAATGGGCAGTGTAGCCGAAAGAGTTAGCCAGCGCGATGTAAACAAAGTTATTGTCAGACGCTACTTTCAGCCCCTCCAGGTCGAATTTTTCGCCGCCTTCTCCATATGGACCGGGCGAAGGCTGATTACCAATCCCATAAGGGTATGAAATCGGCGACCAGTTGTTGTTATGATCAAAAGGAGTATCACCAAAGTCGTAGAGGGTGAAGTTGAAACCAAAAGATACTGATGTCAAGAGCAAAAATGCAGTTATTACCAAAAGCAGTTTCTTCATAATTACCTACCTATTTAAAATTCTTTCTTCTACTTTTACTCATCATTCATAAAAGCAATTGTCCTGCCATCCAGGAAGGAAGTACGCCCCACCGCCTAATCACTTGTTGTATAATAAGATACGAAGAATTTCAGCAAGTGCAGTTTGACTCTTCCTGGAAATCTGTTGCAAAATTATTCGGGATTTATGCATACATTGACCGAGAAAACGGGAATGTCAAAAGCAAGATGCAAAGAATTGAATTCCAATTCAGGAATTTCAGCACAGAGAGTCTAACGGCGGTAGTTTTGTCAAAAAGACAATAAAAGCTATGTTGATTTTCTGCTCTGACAGTATGAAAAAAGGGAAGAGGTATGAGCTGGTTTAGTAAGAAAGGGACGAAGAATTATCCGGAAAAGAGCAAGTACGGTAGCTTAGCCACGGTAATCAAATCCCCCAATAAGAGGCAGTTTCAAACCGCTGAGAGAATACATTCGATGCTTAAACTATCCTCCGGCGATATTCAGTCCGGGCGGTATCGGGCTTTGTTGTATCGTTTTCTCACCGACAACATTCCTGCAGTCAACGCCTGCATCTGGACGTGGGTCAGGCTCGCCGCGGCATCCGGCCAGTTTCGAGTAATGGGGCTAGTGGACAAGAATCTCCAAGAAAAAGCTACCCAAAGACTGGAGCAGTTGACCCAGCATATGTCTGTAAACGCCACCGGCAATCCGATTGGGATGATAACGTTCCTGGCAGACTTATTCAATAGCCTCTTTCGAGATGGTCTATTTGGCGGTTTCTTGACTGTCAAAAAAGATGGATCCGGAGTGGATAAGTTTATTCCCATTGATACGTCAAAGCTGACTTGGGAAGATGGAGAGGGGAAGCCACGGTTGGTTCTCAACCACGAGAAAGGAAGCATGGGACTGGATCGAAGTGACTTTTACTATATTCCACTCAGTGGCGGTGTTTCGGAACCGCTGGGACGATCAGTGCTGAAGGCTATCCCTTTTGTGTCCTACATTGAACAGCAGTTGGTGGACGACATGCGGCGCTCCAGCCACAACTCCGGTTATCACCGTCTCCATGTCAAAATCACCCCACCGGAGAGAATAGCCGGCGAGTCGGACAGCGCCTACATTGAACGTATAAACGGCTACTTCGATTCGACCGTGTCGATGATTAAATCGCTGGACGTGGAAGAAAATCCGGTGACATGGGATAACGTTGAGATTGAACACATCGGCCCAGACACCACCCGCAGTGTCACCAATAGCTGGTTTTTCAACCATCGGGCAATGATCGAGGAAATCTGCGCTGGGACAAACCTATCACCGTTTCTTTTAGGTTATTCCTATGGAGCCACCACTACCTGGTCGGCCTTTAAGTTTGACATGGTGATGCGGCAGGTGAAATCGGTTCAGGCGGAGGTGGCCCACTTCTTGGAATGGATAGGCAACATTGATTTAGCTCTGGCTGGATTGGAGGCTAAATGCCGATTCATGTTTGACAACACGTTTGTTTATCAGGCAGCGGACAAAGCGGCGATCCAATCCAGCCGGGTCGATAATGTTCTCAAGCTCTACCAGGCCGGTTTGATTGACGAAACGACCGCCCGCGATAAGGCCGGGGAGCTGATATAACCGCCGAAGTAGGCGCTATCGACTGGCGGCGAGGTCTTTTCGACCCTGCTTATTTTGCCACCTCTGTTTTGGATGTTACCCTTCACGACGGCCAGCGAAAATGGCTTGAGAATTCCCACTATCGAGAGAATGTTCTCGCCACTGGTAACCGCTGGGGGAAATCTTTTGTATCAGCAGTTAAAATTGTCCATCACGCGCTGTACCGCCCACGCAAACTGAGGTTTGACGGCTGTGGCAAGTACCGAATCGTCACGGCTTCGATTACACAGGAGCAGGCCAACATTGTCTTCAATCAAGCGGTGAGGCTGATGCGGCAGTCGGAGCTGTTGGAGCCGCTGATCAGTTCTATTGTGAAGACACCATACCCCCGGTTGGAGTTCGGCAACGGCGCAGTGATCGAATCTCGTTCCACACAAAATCGAGGTGAATACCTCCTCGGTCACGACTACGACCTTTTCATCTTCGATGAAGTAGCCTTTGAGACCGACCCGGAATACGTCGTCGAGGAGGTCATCCAGATGCGCCTGGCCGACCGTGAGGGGAAACTTGATTTGGTTTCCACCCCCAATGGCAGAAACTGGTTTTACCGGCGAGCACGAGAGATTGCCGAAGGCCAACGCCCTGGCTATTTCCAGTCAGGCGACAGCCGGCAGAACATGTACATATCGAGTGATTTTCTTGAGGAAAGATTGAAGTACTTCTCTGATCGACGCGTCCAGCAGAATATCATGGGGCAGTTTGTCGACTCAGGCGGTGAGATTCTCAAAGGCGAATATGTCGATGCAGCGTTGTCGAGTTATGAAGAAGTGGAAGAGGCTTTCAAAGATGCGAAGGGTGCCAGATATCTATCTGGGTGGGATCTAGCGCGGAAACAAACAGCTACGGTAGGAATCACGGTTGAGATTGTCGATGGTCTGGCGAGGATCGTGTGTCTGGAACGATTCAAGATGTTTGATTGGAATGTCATTATTGAGAAGATCAAGCAGAGGCAGTTGAAGTACCCCGGCCAGCTCATTATTGATTCCACGGGACTCGGAGATGTGGTAGTAGAGCAGCTTAGAGAGTTCAATCCGACGGCAGTCATTTTCACATCGGCCACCAAAGCGGAGCTGCTGACCAATGTCGAGCTAATGCACGCCAAAAAGCAGATTGTTTACGAGCGCTGGGAACTGCCGGATGGGCCGGGAAAGACCTGGTCATTTGAGGATGAGCTACGTCAGGCGCGCTGGGACGATAACAAGGAATGTGATGCTCTGATGGCTTTAGCCCTGGCCCTGTGGCCGCTGCGCAAAAAAAGCGATGTCTCGCCCGCGCCGAGGGTGGGGCGGGTTTGATAGTGAAAGGTGATTTCATTAAACGACTTCTTGGCTCAATCGTATTAAGAATTGAAGAAATTCTCCGAAACCAGAAATGTCTTGACAGATATGCAGATTGCACTAAATTGAAATGAGGGAGTGTGTACTGAAGTGCCAGAGAAAAATCTCAAACCAAATCTTGAATATGTGGAAAAGAATAGGGCAGAACTCTTCAAGCGGTATGCAAATAAGTTCTTAATTATCTACGAACAAGAGGTCGTAAACTCATTTGATACTTATGAAGCGGCAGCCCAAGAAGCTATCCGGGCTTATGGGGCAGACATAGATTTCTTGATTTATCACATGACTGAAAAGGACCCTCTAAATTTCGTCATGGAAGCTACCCTATGATATATAGGGTTAATTACAGTGGAAAAATAATTCAGGAGAAGGATGGAAATAAGAGGACAGTTCCCGTTCATCCCTCATTCGCTCTTGGGCAAGTCGGTCCCTACCTTGAGGTCACGATAATCCCCCCAAAGATTATCGGAGAAGAACTTGAGAAGGAAGGGAAGGAAATCCCTAATGCTAAGGTAAAGGCGCTGATTGATGCGGGGGCGTCAATCTCTGTGATACTCCCGGAAATAGCTGAAAAAGTTGGGCTGGTCCATACTGGTTACCAGAAGATAACTTCAGTGCAGGACGAGCGGCTTCAACCAGTATACTTCGGAACAATAGCATTCTCGTGGGGGGGAGCTAAAGAGACCCCGTTGGTTGCTTGTCCTCTCAAACACTTTGGTTGTTTGATAGGCCGTGA
>CAZYRH010000037.1:0-17899 GCA_964650395.1 uncultured Ignavibacteriales bacterium | reverse complement strand
GATCGCCACGCTCCCTTCGGTCGCTCGCGATGACGCTGTATTGCGACACACCCTCGGAGTCGAAGGGTGACAACAGTATCTTCAAATATCTTATCATGCTTCGACTCCGCTCAGCCTGACAAAAGAACTCCCAAAAATCCTTCGGGTCGGACTTGCATGCCTTTTGAAACAGCCTCTGGACATCTGCCGCCCATGAATAGGCAGGAGTCGAGGACATTGCCCTGACTACTGCACACTACTGTCGTCGAGCCGTCTGATGTAGGCCGGGATGGTGCGGTCATCCTCAGTAAACAACGGCACTCGACTGCGCTCGCCGTCGCCGTTTCCATCACCGCCGTTCTTGCCTATTGTCAGCTCCGGGCTGCTTAGGCCTACAGCTTCAACCGCCTCTGTAATCGGAGAGGTCTGTTTGGGCACTGCTGCGAGTGGCTCAGGAAACAGCGAGATTGGTTTTCCGGGCGACGCCAGAGACACCATCTCTTTTTGCTCTTTGATGTGCTCTTTGGGTTCGCCAAAGCCAGTGGCAATAACCGTCACCCGCATCTGGTCAGTCATAGCCGGATCGATAACAGCTCCAAAGATAATGTTGGCGTCGTCCCCAGCGGCTTCATACACAAGCGAAGTGGCGGCGTTGACATCAAAAAGGGTCATATCCTCGCCGCCAGTAACATTGATGAGGACACCTCTGGCGCCGCTAATGGAGACATTCTCAAGCAGGGGTGATGAAATCGCTTCCCTGGCGGCATCGACTGCTTTCTCCTCGCCGACCCCAAAGCCGGTGCCCATCAAAGCATCCCCTCTCTCGAGCATCACCGTGCGGACATCGGCGAAGTCACAATTGATCAAACCGGGGATGGTGATGAGGTCGGAAATTCCTTTAGTGGCCTGGTGCAGCACTTCGTCGGCGGTCGCAAAGGCGGCGCTGAAGGTGGTTTTCTTGTCGACAATTTCCAGCAGTCTTTCATTCGGTATTGTAATCATGGTGTCAACTTTGGCTTTCAGTTCGGCCAATCCCTCTTCGGCACGCTTCATTCTTTTCGCTCCCTCGAAGCGGAACGGCTTGGTCACAATAGCGACTGTCAAGGCCCCGGCCGCCTTGGCTATCTCAGCCACAATAGGCGCTGCGCCGGTGCCGGTTCCGCCTCCCATACCGGCGGTAATGAACACCATGTTTGGGTTGCCGATTTCCTGCGCCACGTCCTGTCGGTTTTCCTCGATAGCCCTCTTGCCAGCTTCCGGATTGGCGCCGGCGCCAAGACCACCCGTCAACTCGCGTCCGATTTGAACCTTCTTGTCGGCCCGATTTTGATCGAGCACCTGGGCATCGGTGTTAACGGCGATGAACTCGACCCCTTTCAACCCGGCTTCAATCATCCTGTTAATAGCATTACCGCCGCCGCCGCCGACACCCACTACCTTGATGTTAGCATAGCCGACAAAGTCGTCGGCGAACTTAAAGGCGTGTTTGTTCTTTGACATTGTGGTTCCTCCATGAACGTCATTCACCTAAAATTGTCTTAATATCCAATTTTCAAACTTTTTCAAAAACCTTCGCACGCCACTGGATTTCCCACCTTTGATCGGTTCGTGAAGAAAGCCGTACGCCAACAAGCCATGGGCGGTGGCGTAACGAAGGAAACTCAATTCCTCAGGCGTATGCTCTATACCTGTGATCTGCCCCATCCTGACCGGCATGTCAAACATCTGTTCGGCCAATTGGGCTGTTCCAGACAAAAGCGCCCCGCCGCCGGTTAAGACCAGCCCGGCGGTGAGCATGTCAGTAACGTTAGCCTGCCTTATCTCCCGGATAACCAGGGATAAAATTTCTTCCAGGCGCGGTTCGATGATGGAAGCCAGGACGTGGCGCGATATTTCCGTGGTGTGGCCACCGCTAGCGCTTCGGACGGCAATCATCTCCTCTGGGTCGACCAGCGACGCCATTGCTGCTCCGTGGCTGACCTTCAGCGCTTCGGCTTGATCTATCCCTGTGCGCAGGCCGATAGCGATATCGTTGGTTACATTTTTTGCTCCCAGCGAAACCACTGCTGTGTGTCTGATAGCGCCGTCGTGAAAGATGGAGATATTAGTGATGCTGCCCCCGATGTCGACAATGATAACCCCCACATCCATTTCGTTCTCGGAAAGAAGCACCTGGGAGAGGGCCAGAGACTCTAAAACTACATGATCGACTTCGAGTCGACACCGTTGAAGGGCACGAAAGATATTTTTAGCTGTTGTTACCGATGCTGTTACAATATGCGCTTCCACCTCGAGCCGAACGCCTGACATCCCGACCGGGTCCCTGATACCAACCTGGTCATCAACCGAGAACTGTTGTGGAATCACATGGATGATTTCCCGGTCCACGGGTATTGCGACCGTTTTTGCTGCTTCAATAGCCCTTTTCACATCGGCAAGCGTAATTTCGTTGTCGGCACGGTTTATTGCCACCACGCCCTGACTGTTTATGGAACGGATATGCTCACCGGCAATGCCGACCGTGATCCGGTCGATTTCAGTCCCCGAAATCATAGCGGCATCGTTGACAGCCTTCTGAATCGAGGTGACGGTCTTTTCCATATCCACCACCACACCCCGGCGCAGCCCTTCCGCCGGCGACTCTCCGTGCCCAATTACATATATCTTTCCTTCTTCATCCATCTCGCCTACCAGAGCAACAATCTTGGTCGTCCCTATATCTAGCGCGGCAACGATATTTTCTAAAGCCATCTCAGCCTTTCCCACGGGCACAGACGATCATGTCGTCAAAACGCAAATCAACTTGGTGGACCTCGTTCAAATCCGGACTGAACCTGGTGATAAAATCAACAAACTTATTAAGACCTTCCCCAAAATGTTCAGCGCTAACTTTCAGCCGATATGACAACCCTGATATGGAAACCTGAATGTAATCCTTTGCTTCAAAATCGACCTCCTCAATCAAACGGTAAAAGTCAATGTTACTCTTACGAAGTTTCTCAAGCTGATCAACAATAACCTTTACTCGAACATCTTTACAATAGCTGAACAAGTTGCTCGCGTTGACGCCGGTTAGAACCGGACGTTCCCAGTCGAGAGAGGCGTTCTCTAAAGGAAGCAGACGTCCCTTGCGGTCAAGGCCGTATAAGGCGCCATCCCTTTTATCCAACAAAAAACAGACAGGCGCGAACGCATTCGTTTTGATGTCCACCGTGTGCGGCCATGAGTACGACACGTCAACCTTGAAGACGCCTTTCTGATCCAGTAAAACCTTCGTCAGGTTGTCAAGCGGTTGACGAAACACCGATTTCTCACTCAACATATCAAATCGGCGGGGCCAGTCATCGATTGTTTTATCATTAAGCGTGACCGTCTCCAATCGGCAAGCATCTGTAAAATTAACGACTACCAACAGAATGCCGCCAACTACCACAGAAGCGGCTAAGATCAGTTTGGCTCTTTTAGAAGAGATGTTCATCTTGATCCCAGCGCCTCCAGCACTTGGTTCTTGATAAGCGTTATGGAACCGGCGCCCATTGTGATCACGATGTCACCCGGTCTGGCTATCCTGGCAACCTCGTCAGGAGCATTATCTTGTGCTCCAATGTAACGAAAATCACCGAGCCTCTTGTTGTGAGCCTCCTTCATGATGACTTCGGAGGTAATACCCTCAATGGGCTTTTCGCGGGCCGGGTAAATATCCACCAGCAGGCATCTGTCAGCAATTGCCAGCGCCTCGGCAAACTGGCCGGTGAAATCACGGGTGCGGCTGTACAGATGCGGCTGAAAGACAACTATCACTCGGCGGTGGTAGACGTTTTTGGCTGTCTGGAGTGTAGCGATGATCTCGGTGGGGTGGTGAGCGTAATCGTCAACCACCATAACGCCGTTCACTTCGCCGACAATCTCAAAGCGGCGGCTCACGCCGCTGAATGCCAGCAGCCCATCGGCGATCGTTGCAAACGGCACTTCAAGCTCACGGCAGACGGCAAGTGCTGCCAGGGCGTTGGCAACGTTGTGCCTGCCCGGCACATGCAAGATGATCTCACCCAGTAGATCGCCCCGATGGGAGACCGAGAAAGTTGATCTCCCTGGCTCCATTCCAACGTTCATAACGCCGTAGTCGGCGTCTAGGGCAAAGCCAAAGGTCACATATGGGCGTGCTATCTTCGGTCGCAGTTGGGATAGGTTCTCATCGTCGGCGGAAATAACCGCCGAGCCGTAAAACGGCACCCGATTCATGTACAACAAGTAAGAGTTTATCAGATCATCCATGTCGGCATAACAGTCCAGATGATCCGCTTCGATATTGGTCACCACTGCCAGGGTAGGGAACATGGACAGAAATGACCTGTCGTACTCGTCAGCTTCTGCTACTAGGTAATCACCTTTTCCCAAAGATGCCCCGGTACCCAGCTCGGCTACAATTCCTCCCACTATCAGCGTGGGATGGTAATTACCCTGTTGGAGGATCTTCCCTATCATAGAGGTGGTAGTAGTCTTGCCGTGCGTCCCGGCGACGCCGATGGAGAACTTCAGCCGCATCAATTCGCCCAGCATCTCCGCCCGTTTGATTACCGGAATACCCTGCTGACGAGCTTTAACGACTTCTGGATTGTCCTCCCCGACGGCGGAAGAAATAACCACCACGTCTGCGTCCTTGAGGTTCTCAGCACGATGCTCGTTGTGAACGGGTATGCCCACCGATTGTAAATAGTCCGTAACCTGGCTGGAGGAATAATCGGAACCCTGAATGTGATAGCCGAGGTTGTGCAAAATCTCCGCAATGCCGGACATCCCCGCACCGCCAATACCGACAAAAAACAGCTTTTTTACTTTTCCGAACATCATTTTGTCACGTCTAAACCATTCAATCTTTTCTTTAGGCGAAGAAGCACGCTGCACCGTTAGGGTCCTGTCTTTCTCATTTCATAGATTAGGTTGACTATATCCTCAGCGATAACATCAGCCGCCGGCCTTCTGTTTTGCGTCTCTTCAGCAATTGTATGTTTCATCTTTTGAAAGCGTTCGGACCTGTGAAGCGCAACCGCTTTTGAAAGCAGGTCAACCGTGCCCAAGTTTTTCTCTTCGAACATGAGCGCCATTCCCCTGTTGACCAGGTCTAAGGCGTTTTTCCTCTGATGGTCTCCAGCGGCGTGGGGATAGGGTATGAGAATTGACGGCAGGCCACAGGCGGTCAATTCCGCCAGCGTCAAAGCGCCGGCGCGAGCAATCGCCAAATCGGCCGCAACATACACCAAATCCATTCTCTCGGCAAAAGGAAAAAGGGCGCAGTTTGGTGTCTTCCTGCCCGCGAAAGCGGCCACTTCCTTGTAATCCCTTTTTCCCGTTTGCCATAAAAGCTGGTAGTTCTCCGACAGACTACTTTTCTCAAGGCCGCGCACTACGGCGTTGTTTACCGTATGAGCCCCCTGGCTCCCACCCAGCACCAGGATAGTTGTTTTATCCGGGTTGAGACCGAATAGCTGCTTAGCCTCCGACCTGCTCCCATTGAGGATTGATGTCCGCACCGGATTGCCGGTAACGAGGATTCTGCCCTCAGTGCGGATATGTTCCTGCGCTTTCTCAAAACCAAGATAGATTCTTTTCGCATACTGCGCCAACCGGCGGGTAGTAATTCCCGGAAACGAGTTTTGTTCCTGAAGCACGACGGCAATCTTTTTAAAAGCGGCGGCGCGTACAATCGGCCATGACACATACCCGCCGGTACCTATGACAATGTCCGGCGAGAACCTGTTCAACAACAACATGGATTTTACCAGAGCTCCGGCAAGAAGAAACGGGACCACCAGGTTCTTGAGCGTGAACGCACGCACCAGCCCGCGCACGTTGATAAGTTGCAGAGGATAGCCCAGAGAGTCTCTCATTCGATACTCCAGACCCCGCTTGGTCCCCACGAATATAATGTCAACTTTCATTCTTTCTTTCAGCAGCTCCGTGAGCCTGTCTGCTATTGCAATGGCCGGGAACAAGTGCCCCCCTGTACCACCGCCGGCAAAAATTATTCTGGCCACATCTGCCGGCATACCTCACCTCGCCGTCCTTTTCGACAGGTTTAATAACACCCCTATCGATGCGCTGGAAACTAAAAGTGACGACCCGCCGTAGGAGAAAAAGGGCAGCGCCAGCCCCGTCACCGGGATGAGACAGGTAACCACCCCAATGTGGAGGGCAATGTTGACAAATAGTGATAGGGTCACGCCGGTGGCAAGCAGGTAGCCAAATTTGTCGGGCTGAGCTGAGGCGATTTTTAATCCGCGCCAGAGAATGTAAAACAGGCAAGACAAAATCACCAGCAGACCGATCAGACCGACTTCTTCGCCCATCGCGGCAAAGATGAAATCCGTGTGCGGATAGGGCAGGAAAAACAGCTTTTGCCTCCCTTCACCAAGTCCAACACCGAAAATACCGCCCGCCCCAAGGGTCAACGCTGCCTGTTTAGCCTGGTAACTTCCCTGCAGTGGATCAAGTACCGCCGCTACATAATCCAGTACGCGCGCTTTCTTGTACCCCAAAACGAAGACCACAAATGACGCTACCCCCATCAATGGGACAACTGACATTAAAAGGTGTTTTATCCGCGCTCCCGCGAGAAAGAACATTCCCATTGCAGTCAGAAAGATGACTATTGTCGCTCCCAGGTGTGGTTCCAGCAAAATCAGCATCAGCCCGACTCCAATCAGAGGGACATAGCGTCGCAACAGTTGTCGGGCGTCAGTAATGTTGCGTTTCCGGTTCGAAAGCGAAAAGGCCAGAAAGAATATCATCACGAGTTTGAACAGCTCTGAGGGTTGAACGGTCAGCGGTCCAATTTCTAACCAGCGATGGGCTTCATTGCGCTCCGGCATTAAAAAGACCAGCCCTAACAGAACGAGTGTGACCAGGAAGGCCAAAGGGGAATAGACGCCAACTTTTTCAAGATTGATCTTCCCAATAACAACTATTGCGATAAGCGACAACACCGCCCAGAGCAGTTGGTGCCAGAGAAAATAGAAATGAGACCCAAACCCGCTTTCCGCCAGCATTGAGGAACTGGAGTAAACCATAACCAACCCGGCGACGAGTGCTATCAGGTAGGCCAGGGCGAGCCGTTCATCGGCTTTTGAGTTAATCAGATACCGTCTCGTTCTTTTTCTCATGGTTCTTCAAACGTTCCACGGCAGTTTTGAAAACATGGCCGCGATGCTCAAAGTTGTCAAACATGTCAAAGCTGGCACAGCCCGGCGAAAGCAGAACCGTTTCCCCCGGATGCGCCAGGTCAAAACTCATTCGTACCGCCTCTTCCAACGAGTCGGCAAACTGGACGGGAAATAACTTTCCCAAGGCGCTAAATATCTTTTCCTTTGCTTCGCCGATGGCAATCAAGCCTTTTACCTTATTCTTGCTGCATTCAATAAGGGGTTCATAGTCGTTTCCCTTATCGCGCCCACCGGCGATGAGATAGATAGGCGTTTCAATTGATCGAAGCGCCCAACATACGGAATCCACATTGGTTGCTTTGGAGTCGTTGATAAACCTTATCCCGGCTACCTGGCCAACTTTTTCCAGCCGATGTTCGACCCCCGGAAAACTGCGCAGCACCTTTTCAATTGTAGACGCAGGTACCTCCAACTGCGTGGCGATACAGACAGCCGCAGCGGCGTTTTGTAGATTGTGCGGACCGGGGATAAGAATATCGCTGCATTCAATGATCCTCGTCTCCCCCTTCCCCTGTTTTCCATAAAGGATACCGTCTCGGACAAACGCCGCAGACTGAGAGAAGTCTCGGGTGGTAAAAAACATTTTCTGAGCGCGGGTAGCAATGCTGTCGCCCATGATTCCCGGATCATCCCTGTTTAACACGAGAAAATCGTCAGCGGTCTGATTCTCCGTTATCCGATATTTGAAGGATTTGTATTTTTCGAAGGTGCCATGTCGGTCGAGGTGATCGGCGGTCAAATTTAGAATGACCGCCACGTGAGGCTTGAAGTCAGCAATCGCTTCAAGCTGGAAAGTTGACACCTCAACAATGGCCAGGCCATCTTTATCAATTTGGGGGGCAACTTTGCTGAAAGGATAGCCGATATTGCCGCAGACAAAGCTATTGTAACCGGCTGCAGAGAATATCTCACCGAGCAGAGCAGTGGTGGTGGTTTTGCCGTTTGAGCCGGTCACCGCGATGACTTTCCCTCGGCAGGCCCAGAAGGCAAACTCTAACTCCGAAAAGACGGGGATACCTTTCTTTCTCGCTCGCTGGATGATCTCAGTCTCAAGTGGTACACCTGGAGACACGACAAGATAGTCACACTTCAACAAGAGATCGGAGTGTTGGCCGGTTTCAAATGGGATGCCATCCTTTTCCAACTGATTCGTTTGTGCTACCAACACTTCTGAGCGGGCGCAGTCGGAAACGAAAGGTTTTCCACCGAACTCGCTCGCCAGATAGGCTGCCGCCATGCCGGAACGCGCCAGGCCGATTATGCCGATCTTTCTATCTTTAATCCGTTCGTCAGCAGTCATCGCACTTTCAACGTTGCCAGAGTTAACAGAGTACATAAGGCGCCTATAATCCAGAACCGGACTACAACTTTTGATTCCGGCCAACCTAATAATTCAAAATGATGGTGAATAGGCGCCATTCTGAACACCCGCTTGCCGCCCCGGTATCGATAAGACAAAACCTGAATAATGACCGAGAGCGCTTCCACCACAAACACCCCTCCCACGATAACCAACAGCAATTCCTTTTTAAGCATGATGGCTATCGCCGCCAGCGCTCCCCCCAGGGCGAGAGCGCCGGTATCGCCCATAAAAACCTCGGCAGGATGCGAGTTGAACCACAAAAACCCGAGGCACGAACCAATTGCCGCCCCGCTGTAGATAGTCAGTTCTCCAATACCCGGAAAGTATTCAATTTGCAGATAGTTGGAAAAGTCAAACCGTCCGGTCACGTATGCGATACCGCCAAAGGCAAGAAAACATATTCCACACAAACCAATGGCCAACCCGTCAAGCCCGTCAGTGAGATTCACAGCGTTGGAAGCTCCCGTTATCACCACAATAACAAACGGGATATACAGCACCCCAAGCAGGAGTATGTAGTTTTTAAGAAAAGGTATACTCGTGGTGCCGTCATACTGGTCGGTGGGGGCAAAATGTTGAAGCAGGATAGCAAAGATTACTCCCAGCAAGATTTGCCCCACTAGTTTCTTTTTGGCGACCATTCCTTTGGGCTGGCCTTTTACAACTTTGAGGTAATCATCCATGTACCCAATCAATCCCAGCCAGCAGGTGACCAGCAACATCATCAGAATGTAGTAGTTGGTGAGATCAGCCCACAACAAGGTAGGAATGACGATCCCGGCGAGAATGATCAAACCGCCCATAGTCGGCGTGCCGGCCTTTTTGCGGTGACTTGACGGCCCCTCTTCGCGGATCGTCTCTTTCACCTGATATTTCCTCAAAAGACCGATAAATAACGGGCCGAGGATCAGACAGATAATGATGGCCGTGACCGTTGCTCCTGCCGTCCTAAAAGTGATGTACTTGAACAGGTTGAAACCGGAGACATATTGGGTAAGAGGGTACAGCAGATGGTACAGCATCAGTCACCCTCCTCCGGTTGCCTCACCGCCTCAATCACCGCTTCCAAACCGATGCCTCGCGAGGCCTTCACATAGACAAAATCGCCGGCAGCGAAATACTCTGACATGGCTTGGGCACACTCGTGCGAACCATGATAATGCCTGACCTTATGCTCTGCGATGCCGCAAGCTAAAACCTCTTGCATGGTATGTTTTGAATGCTCACCAACGAAAACTGCGAGATCAAAAGTGTGCTTGGCAAGTAACCGACCGACTTCGCGATGGTAGTGAACGGTGCGTGTCCCTAATTCAAGCATATCGCCCAGGATGACCAGACGCCGGTCTCCGCCGGGAGTCTCAAAGAAGGCTTTCAAACCGGCTTTGACCGAGTCGGGATTGGCATTATAGCAGTCGGCCAGAAACGTTATGTTGTTCTTGCGCACTATCTCTCCTCGCCAGGGAGCGGTGCCAAGAGAGATGCGTTGAGTGTCTATATTATCGAAGCTGTAGCCGAGAGTTCGGTACAGGGCGTATGCAGCCAGCAGGTTGTACACTTGATGCTGTCCCACTAAGGGAAGCTCGAAGCTATGTCCTTCAATCGTGACACGCGCAGCGTCGGTGTTTTCCTGTTCAATTGCTTGCGGAGTGAAATCAGCCTCGCCGTCAATTGCAAAGGTGACAAAACCTCCGCGGATTTTCTTCGCCTCAGCCATCAGGATGGGATCGTCGGCATTGAGAATGACCGGTGTACCTTCACCAACCGCTTTCACCAACTCTAACTTGGCCTGTGCCACAGCTTCAATGGTTTCGAGAAATTCCAGATGTGAGGGGCCGACATTGGTGATAACAATAACTTCCGGTTGAACGATATGCGCCAAGCGGGTCATCTCCCCGGGCGTGGAAATTCCCAGTTCCATTATCGCCACTTTGGTATCCGCAGGCATGGCAAATAGTGCTAACGGCGTACCGAACAGATTGTTCAGATTGCCGGGGGTGCCATAAGCACGTTCCTCTTTTGACTTAATCAAACGAACGGCCAGTTCTTTGGTGGTGGTCTTGCCATTGGAGCCGGTAATACCGATAAAACGAGCCTGACTTGTTTCACGATACTTTTTCGCCAGAGCCATCATCGCCTCATGGCTGTCGTGAACGGCAACCACACCTATATCTCCCCTGAGAAGTTCCGGTCTCGGATAGGTGTATTCCATGACGACGCCTTTGGCACCTTTCTCGATAGCCTGCCCAATGAAATCGTGGCCGTCGTGAGTGCTGCCGCGGATGGCGAAAAACAGCTCCCCCGGATGGGTTGAGCGACTGTCAATCGAAACACCTGTGAAGATGCTCGCGGCATGTGCGGAGTTGTAAAGCGTTCCGCCGGTCATCGCAGCCAGTTGGTCAAAGCGCAAACTAATCAACTCTCCCCATCTACCGTTGAAGGTTCATAGCCAAGTTCAGCTAAAGCAGTTTTAGCTTCAGTCATATCGTCAAACGGATGCCTAACGCCCTTGATTTCCTGATATTTCTCAGCTCCTTTGCCGGCCAGAATCACCACGTCGCCCGGCTGAGCTTTACGTAAAATTGCTCCGATAGCCTCCCGCCGATCGACATGGATCTCATAGCTGTTGCCGGTCAAACCGGTTTTTATCTCCTCAATGATCGCTTCCGGGGCCTCGTCACGCGGGTTATCAGAGGTAACCACGGTAAAGTCGGCATTGGAGGTGGCGGCTTTTCCCATCAGGGGACGCTTGCCTCGATCTCTATTGCCGCCGCAGCCAAAGAGAAGCAGCAGTTTGCCACGGGTAATCTCCCGCATTGATTGACACAATCGTTCAATGGCATCCGGCGTATGAGCAAAGTCGACATACACAGCAAATGGCTGCCCGGCCCTGACTATGTTGAATCGGCCGGGAATCGGTTGCGCCGCTTCAAGGCCGTTGACGACATCGTCCAGATCAACGCCACAGGCCAAACCCGCTGCCGCCGCCGCCAGAGCGTTCATAAGGTTAAATCTGCCGGGCAGAGTGAAAGTGACTGTGCGCATTCCCATAGGCGTAACCAGATCAAATGAGGTTCTATCCGGCTCGATCCGAAAGTTGCGGCAGTATACATCGGCCTCACTGTTGCTTAGAGAGTAACTCATATATGACGAATCCACTTCGCCAAACAATGTTCGGAATTCCGGCACATCGAGATTGATCACCGCCCAGCTCTGTTCACCTTCGAGTTTTTTCAGAAGCGAAGCTTTAGCTGCCAGGTAGTTATCCATGGTCTTGTGAAAATCCAGGTGGTCGCGTGTCAGATTGGTGAAGAGCGCCACTTGAAAGTTGATGTGTTCCACCCTCCTCAGGGCTAATGCATGTGACGAGACTTCAATAACGGCATTGACACAACGGTTCTTGTTCATCAATAACAACAGGCGCTGCAGGTCAAGTGACTCCGGGGTGGTTCTCTCGGCGGTAAATGTTTCCTTACCTGTGTCATAGAGAGTGGATGTGATCAGGCCGGTCATTTGGTTTCTTTTTTCAAGGATATTCTTGATGAGATGGCAGGTAGTAGTTTTGCCGTTTGTCCCCGTGACGCCGCAGGCTTTCACCTTCAATCCCGGGTATCCGTAAAACCTGGCTGCAACATCCGCCATCGCTCGGCGGATGTCAGGGACCCGCACATGATTCTCTATGATATCGCACCCCTCACGTTCACCCATTACGGCAATGGCGCCGTTTGCCCTTGCCTCTTCGACAAAGTCATAGCCGTCCTGCTTGAATCCCTTGACTGCCAAGAACAACGCGTTCTTTCGCACCAGACGTGAGTCGTATTCCACGGCTTCAATCTCAATGTCGGTGTGACCTGTCACCTCCGCGTGGTCCAACCCTTGAATTAGTTCTCCAAGTGTGATGACTCTCTCCTACTGTAGTCGACAGGTAAGCTGACAGACAGCTTTAGTTGACATCTTTTCTCCCGGTCGGATAGATTGTTTAACCACCTGACCGTGTCCTTTGACTCTAAATTTTATACCAGCCAGCCGAAGAAATGCTGAAGCCTGGCGAATCGAAAGAGTCCTCAGGTCAGCCATATGTGTTTCCGGTTCCCATCCAGAGGCAACCGCCACCAGGACTTCATCACCATCAAAAACAAGCCGGTCGGCCTCCGGAAACTGCCAGATAATGTTTCCCTCCTGGGCGTTGCCGTGTAATTTGAGGCCTCGACTGCCGGCCATCGCTTTGGCCAGAGCGATGTCACGCCCGATGAAATCCGGGACCTCGACTGTATGTGCCGTTCCCTCCGAATGGTCGGCCAGCATTTTGGATCCGATGTTGAAGAAATCGGGTTTGAGCATAACATACCGCTCAGCAATTTTGCGGAAGATCGGACCTGCGGTCAGTCCTCCGTAGTGGATTGGCTCCGGCTGATGAAGAACGACAATGCCGGCAATCAACGGCTTTTGGTATGGAAAGAAACCGGCAAAACTGGCCACGAATTTATTCTTAAAATAGCGATGATTTACGGGGTCGGGAATTTCGGCCGTACCGGTTTTCCCCGCTATTTCTACTACTGGCGAGTTTACCGCCTCGCCCGTACCACCCTCGACAACTCCGCGTAAAAGAGCGCGGAGTGTATCAGCCAATGTTTCATCCAAGACCCGTCTAATCACATCCGGACTGTTTCTACAAAGCACAAATCTGTCTTCGTCAACATAACCGAGGATCAATCTCGGTTGCAGCAGTTCTCCGCCGTTAGCCATTGCCGCAAAGCCGGTCGCTAACTGCAAAGCAGTTACCGCCACCGAATGCCCCATAGCCAGCGCCGCAATGGTATAGTCCGACCAGCGCTGAGGGTGCACTAAACGTCCTCTGGCCTCACCGGGAAGTCCGACTCCAAGCTTCCGCCCCAGACCAAAACGCCGTACCGCTTCATATAACCCATCGCCGCCCAGCTCAATGGCGCACTTGGCCGTTCCGATGTTACTGGAAAAGCGGAACACGTCGCTGAAGCTTAACCAGCCGTGCTTCTTGTCATCGTGGAGAATTCGCCTGCCGATCTTCCATTGACCTTCTTCGCAGTAGATGGAATCATCAAAGTTCACCAATCCGGCCTCTAAAAGTGCCGTCGCCGTGAAAGCCTTAAACACTGACCCCGGCTCAAATAGATCAGTCACTGGACGAAGCTTGACCGGTTTATCCTTGTTTGTCTCCAGAGGATCAAAGTAAGCGGAGGCCAGAACGTCGCCGTTGCGGCAGTCAAGAAATACAGCCATGCCGGATTTAGCCTGGTACCTGTCGACCCCAGCCTGCAATTCCTGCTCGACAACGTCCTGCAACGGCCAGTCTACAGTCAGTACCAGCGATTTCCCGGGCACCGGTTTGACCAGAGCCGCCTCTTTGACTCGAAAGGTACGGCGCAGCCCGTCACGACGTATATCGGCCCACCCCTTTTGCCCGGCCAGAACGGAATCGTATGAGAATTCAACACCGGCTAAGCCATTCTGGTCAATATCCGTAAAACCGAGAACCTGTTTGCCAATTAGACCAAAAGGGTACTCCCGCCGTGTTTCCTTACGAAGATACAGTCCCTGGATAGAATCGGCCTCGATAGTTCGAGCTGTCTTATCATCAAGTCCCCGTTTGATCCAACGGAACCTCTCAGATGCCAGGCTGAACTTCTTTCGGGCGGTTCCTCTTTTGAGTTTGAAGAGTCGTTCAAGGTAGTAAGAGATGTTCTTCAGTTCGTCTTGCCCCACAGGATAAGCATACAGAGAAGAAACTGAAATGTTATCAGCCACAATTGTACCGTTGCGATCACAAATGATACCCCGTTCAGCTGGAATCGATACTTTACCGCTGGTTTGACCCTCAACAATCCTGCTGTACTGAGGATGCAGCAGCACTTGAAAGTTCACCAAGCGGATAACAATCATGAAAAAGAAACCACACACGAGAACAAACAGCACCCCCAACCGGAACCGTTCTTGTCGGGTTCGTTTCATTTACCTTCTCCCTGGTAGGATGAGGAATCAATCTCAAGGGAGCGTACCTGGCCGGCATTAACCTTGCTTTCTGACACCACCGGTAGGTATCTTGTCAGTCTTTTTATCGCGGCCAGCATGAGAGCCAGGTCATCGGCCCGACCTGTCTCAGCTTCCTTCTCGATCAGCGTGAAAAGACGGTCCGCAGGGGCTGGCTGTAACCCAAGCGTATCGATAGCATACCGTTCGATTCGGGAAGCCGTTTTCAGGGGGACAATTTCAGCGTAGATTTTCTTGGCATCGTCTACAAGGTGCGCGTTTTCAGCTTTGAGCCGGGAGGTCTCCTGCACCAACTGAAGTACCTTCACTCTCTGCCATACATGGAAGCAGGCTGCTACCAGGAAGGCGCAGACGAGGAGAACCAATAGATAATAACGATGCGAGCGCACTCTATTGAGTATCGAAGAGCGTATCTCGACCGTTTCTTTGAAATTTCGAATGGCCTTTTTCATACTGCTATTTTTTCCGCCACCCTTAGTTTGGCCGCTCGCGAGCGAGGGTTTTGCTCCTTCTCTCTCTCTTTTGGAGTCAAAACCTTCCGTGTAATAATCTTTGCCCGCGGTGTTGGCTTACAAACGCATTCCAGCAGTTCCGGGGGGCAGATACATCCTTTCGCCTCTTTTTGGAAAAACCGCTTGACTATGCGATCTTCGAGCGAATGGTAAGAAATCACCGCCAGACGTCCCCCAGCTTTCAACAGAGCAAAAGCTTTCGGCAACGTGTCCTGAAGTTCCTCAAGCTCACTGTTAACCGCTATTCGGAACGCCTGGAAAACACGCGCTAAGGACTTCCTTTGATATGGGGGGGTAACAGTTTCCGTTACTATGCGAGCGAGCTGTCCTGTCGTTCGAATCATTGTCTTTTGTCTTTCCCTGACAATGGCCCTGGCCAACCGCCGTGCCAAGCGTTCCTCGCCAAAAGAGCGAATTATTTCAGCCAGTTTATGTTCACTGAGCGAGCTGATCAAATCTGCCGCTGTTTTCTCCCCCGACTGTGTATCAAACCGCATATCCAAAGGCCCGTCCAGGCGGAATGAAAACCCGCGTTTGACATCATCAAGCTGAGCTGAAGAAAGCCCTAAATCCAACAGTATCCCATCAAACGCCTTATCCTCCATTTGCCCTACGACGGTATTGATCTCACTATAGGGAGCCCTAATAATCTTTCTCACTTGTTTACAGCCGGCTAGATTCTTTTTTGCTAGCTCCACCGCCGTGGGGTCTTTGTCCAAGCCGTACAGGCGAGCCTTCGGATCCAGTTCCTTAGCCAGCGCTTTTAGATGCCCACCCAAACCAGCGGTTAACTCAACATAGGCACCCTCCTGATTGGTTATCAAAAGATTCACCACCTCGCCAGCCATTACCGGCAGGTGGTGCGGGTCATTCTCTCTCACTGCCATCCGCAGTGAACAATCTCTCAGCCACTTCCTCGTAGCTAACCGCATATTCATCCTGGTAATCC
This sequence comes from uncultured Ignavibacteriales bacterium, assembly GCA_964650395.1. GTDB lineage: Bacteria > Zixibacteria > MSB-5A5 > GN15 > FEB-12 > CAZYRH01. The sequence goes on along the minus strand of CAZYRH010000037.1, from coordinate 1,852 downwards.
TGGAAACGCTGAGGATTCCAAATTTCGATCAATCGATTCACGCCTATGACAAGTAGCTCCTTACCCAAATCTGCTTCCTTGACCAGATGAGAAGGTATGAGAATCCGGCCGCTCCGGTCTGGTGACACCGGACATGCCAACGAGTAGAACCGGCGACTGAAGAAGCGGTAATCCTTCCTGGTAAACGGAATGGTTGAAAGACGCTCCTGTATGTCCTGCCATTCAGGCTCCGGATAAAGACTCAAGCAGCCTTCAAGCCCTTTCGTCAGAATCAGATTGCCGTCCAGTAACGGCTTCTTATCAGAGCCAATAACACTGCGCAACTTGGCCGGTAGAGCAAACCGTCCTTTATTATCCATAGTCGTTTGATACTGACCGTAGAAACCAGACAAGGTGCCTCCAGTATTAACCACAATGACCCAGAATTTACCACTATAATTGCAGATTCTCCACAAAAGTCAAGGCTTTTTTGCACAAACGAGATAAAAACTATTGTCTATAATCCGAACTAATTCAATAGATAACAAATCCGACAAACTGATTAATTGCTAACCTTCAGTGTCGGAGTAAAATATCAATAAAAGTTTTTTTACTTTTTTTTTACATTGCAGGGTATCTGCTATCAATATGTATCCCACTTACATTCTGACTTGAGAGAACTAAGCTCAGCAAGAACAATGATAGAGAAACCAGTCAGCTCCAAGGCAAACTGCCCGGCGGCGCTAAACTATCACCGTCGGGCAGCCACTCTCGATCATGAGAGTCATCATGATTGAGAGAATACTCCCCCCTCCTCCACTCCCTAAGCGTCGGATTACAGGTCGGCAAATTTTCCTGCGTTGCGGCAGCGTGAGTAAGTACCTGTAAAATTACATCCGAATTACTGTTGTCTTACCACGTAGCAACGTTGTTCCCTTGTAATGGCTTCCTTCTAGAAGAAATGCCAACCTGTACATTTTTATCTTATGCAAACGCTATGCCTGCCAAACGGCAGTTATCACTCTGCCCGAATCGATTGAACGACAATGTCTTTGATGGCAAGAAAAGAATGAACTGCCCTCAGGATAGGTCAATTGTACCTAATTAGGAGTTTACTGGATAGGTAGAATTAACCTGCCTTGATACTGAGGTCTTTGATCATCTTGCGGAAATTTGACGGGTCAAGCGAAAGCTCACGGGCCGTGGCGCTGATGTTGTTATGGTTTCGTGCGAGGGCTTGAATAATAAGAATCTTTTTGTATTCCTCAACCCGTTCATGAAAGCCCAACGTGACATTTTCTGTAAAGGAGTCACCGTTATGGGATTGAGCCAGATAGCTCGTGACTTCCATCCGGGTGATAAACGAGGAGAGGGAGAGGTCAATCAGGGCTTGAAGTACATCCAACAATTGCCGGACATTCCCCGGCCAGTCATATTCAATCAGAAGATCACAGGCGGCAGGCTCCAGTATTTTGATTCCATTCCCCCTCTTGACGCAGTAATTTTCAATAAAGAAATCAATCAGCTCAGGGATATCCTCCCGCCTTTCCTTGAGAGGAGGGATGGTAATGGTAACTCCCTTGAGCCGGTAGTACAAGTCCTCGCGGAAGGTTCGCTCATGAATGAGCTTTTGCAGATCACCGTTGGTCGCACATATCAACCGCACATCAACATAAATAACCTCAGGTGAGCCGATTCTTTGCATCTCTCCAGTTTCAAGGACACGGAGCAGCTTCCCCTGAGTGGTCATGTCAAGATCACCGATTTCATCCAGAAACAGCGTGCCACCGTCGGCATATTCGAACAGTCCCATGCGATCGGCAACTGCACCGGTGAATGAACCGCGCAGATGACCGAACAATTCTGACTCCAC
>CAZYRH010000036.1:0-18189 GCA_964650395.1 uncultured Ignavibacteriales bacterium | reverse complement strand
ATGATCCTCGGCAAAGTCAACCGCTGTAAAGAAGCGTTAGGGACACAACACTAGAGAGGATACATGGATGGTAACCTATACAAAGTGAGGTAATTGTGCGACACGAATTGAATCTCATGCTGACCAATGGTAAGATGGCTCGGGTCTTTGGCATTGACCCGAAAACACTGCGCAAGTGGGCGCGTCGGGGAGTGGTGCCATCGTATATCAATCGAGCGAACGGCTACCGGTACTACTTCAAACATGAGGTGCTGAAAGCTCTCAAAGCTCACCCCGGCACTTACAAGAGGCCAGTTGACTGCAAACGGCAGAAGTGCTAAATTATTTGATATGATCAAGGCTGTCATTTATGCAAGGGTGTCCACCAAGGACCAGGAGCGGGAAGGATACTCAATCCCGGCTCAACTGGAGTTGCTCCGAACGTATGCACGGAGACATAAGATTGAGGTCGTCCGGGAGTTCTTGGAGTCAGATTCCGCTGGCAAAGCTGGGCGCAAACAGTTCGGCAACATAGTTACCTTACTGCAAAAGGATAGCTCGATCAAGGTGATTCTTGTTGAGAAGACAGATCGGCTATATCTAAACTTCAAAGATCGGGTTCTTATCGATGATCTCGATGTTGAAATCCACTTTGTGAAGGATGGCAGGGTCATCGGCAAGAATTCCAGACCGTCGGACAAGTTCGCCCACGACATAGAGACCGCCCAAGCGCGGTTCTACCTCAACAACCTTTCTGAGGAAGTCAAGAAGGGGCAGCGGCAGAAGGCCCGCCAAGGTAGTTATCCTGGCGGTGCTGTGCCGTTGGGGTACATGAGAAACAAGCTCAACAAGTCGATAGAACTCGACCCAGAACGGACACCTGTCATTCGCACTCTGTTTGAAATGTATGCCCAAGGAGACAAGTCGATAGACAATCTCCATGAGTTCGCAAAGCTGGCCCGGCTAACCTATCCGAGAAGCGACCGGGTTATTGCCAGATCAGAGATAGAGCGGATGCTGAAAAAGGTCTTCTATACCGGCAAATTCTACTGGAACGATTTACTCTATCAGGGTGACCATCCCACATTGGTGAACTATGATCTTTTTGAGCGTGTACAGAATGTATTCAAGTGCAGAACGACAGGGAAGTTTTCGGTGAGAAACTTCATGTTCAGCAGGCTGATTACGTGTGGTGAGTGTGGCAACGCGGTCACCGCTGAGATAAAAAAGGAGAAGTATATCTACTACCATTGCACCGGATACGGTAACAAGCATAAGCGCGTCTATGTACCTGAAGCTGTATTTGACCGAGAGTTCTCCAGGATCGTGGGAAAGGTGACATTACCCTACGACTGGTATGACTATCTGAAAGCCTGTCTTCAGCACAAGTTCGGACAGCGTAAGATCAGACTGGCCCGCGAGAGAGAGCGTCTGGAGTTAGCCAGGGACAAAATCCAGACCAACATGAAAAAAGCCTTCCAGGCGAAGCTGGACGGCGTTGTGAGCGACGAATTCTTCAAGTCAGTACATAACGACTATCAGCGGGAGCTGGACGCTGCCAACTATCGTTTGGCGAATCTGAGCAAGTCAATTGACGCGGACTTCGATATTGCCATGAAGACTATCGAACTCAGTCATCAGGCTGAATCGCTTTATCTTAAGGCAAACCCTGACCAGAAACGGAGACTGTTAAAATCGGTACTATCGAACTGCTACCTCAAAGGTGCAACCCTTTGTCCCATATACAGCAAACCCTTTGACATCCTGGTCAAAGGGCTGGAATCTCAGAATATGCGGAGGAGGTAGGATTCGAACCCACGGTACCTTGCGGTACAACGGTTTTCAAGACCGCCGCTTTCGACCACTCAGCCACTCCTCCGTTGTCCAGTTAGATTTTGTAACATTCAGACACTATTGTCAAGGCAATAAAAAAGCCCCGCTGGGCGGGGCTTTCGTTTCATAGTTGAAATCAGTATGGGTTCCTGACGATTCCTGTGAATCGGTTCCAGGGTGCTGCTGTTGTCCCTCCACCGCAAGTGTAAGTTACAGTCCATATGGTAGTAGAGTTCTCAAAGACTATGGTTATAATGTCGCCAGAGAAAGTCTGGGTAATAGTCCAGCTATCGCTGAAGGAGAAGGTGGTGTCACCAGTGCATTCGATGCTGACCGTCCCCGTATTGACAACCGTTCCGGCTGTCGGGCAGTCATCTTCTTCCAAGGTAGTCAGGTTGAGCTCGACGTTGCTGATTGTCTGCGTCATGGTCAATGACCCGTGGCAGGAAGACAACGAGTCAGTGTCAAAGTCGCCGGCAGCGGTTACTTGACCATTGCCGTTAATAACCACATCACCCATCCCCGGGATGTCACCGATAATGGTGAAATTCTGATTGAACAACAATGTGTCCGCTGGCGCAGAGTACGCAGATACACTTCCGCCGGCTTTGATACCGGTCAATTGATTTGAGTCAGGCCATTGCACCGGGTTGACACCGTGCAAGAACTGAATAGAGTCTTCAACAGTGAGGTCCTCGACTGTATCCCCAGAGACCGAGGTATCCACGTGACTACCGTAGAAGTACCAGTATTGGCTGCTTGAGTGGTACGTGTAAAAAACAGAATCAGACGCAACTCTTAAAGCTTTAGTGTCAAAAGAACCTTTGCAGGCAACTGATTCACTCGTGTCATACAATAGAAAAAAGGCAAATTCCAGAGATTGACTTAGCATGAACGGTGTCATATCGTCAACTCCCGCAAATCCCTCCTCTATAGCTCCAAAGACCGGGTCCAGTGTGTCGCCGACAGCTTTCTCCTCATTGGTTCCTTTGTCCTCATCACAGCCTGTGACGAAGGCTAAAGAAAGCCCTAGTGTCAGCAAGGTGGCTAACAACAGCAAACGCTTCATAATCTTATCCTCCTATCGATAAGTTAGTTTTTATTAGTTAAGCTTTTAATCGGACGGTTGAGAAGCAATATTTAGCTTTCAGTAAGTCTTTTCAAACTGCCATATCAGACAAAGGGTTACTGATATTCCCGTTCTGTCTATGGCTCGCCGTAGGTGCTTATCCCCAATTAGTAACAAAACTAACGGAGCCCGTCAGTACTCTTGCCAATGGTAGTGTGCCAAAACTATCAATCCGATCAGAGACCAGGACAATACTAAAGATGTCCCGCCGTAGCTGACAAACGGTAGAGCTAAGCCGGTCACCGGCATAAAGCCAAGGGTCATGCCGATATTTACGAAGAATTGAAAGAGAAGAATTGCGGTGGCTCCTATGACCAGGTTAGAGGCAAAGCGGGAGCGACAGCGAGCGGCGATTCGGATCGCCCGGTAAAAAATGAAAGCTAACAGTAACAGCACCAACAACGAACCCCACAATCCAAATTCCTCTCCTAACACTGAGAAAACAAAATCGGTATGCCTTTCCGGGAGAAAATCAAGCCGCGTCTGCGAGCCATGCAGCAGACCCTTTCCCCAAATACCACCGGAACCAATGGCGATTTTCGACTGGATGATCTGGTAGCCTGCACCGCGGGGGTCCAGTCCCGGATCCAGAAAGGTGAGGATACGGAGTTTCTGGTAGTCGGCCAGACGATTCCATACGAACGGCGTAATCATGCCAAAGGCAAGATTGGCAACAACCATAACGACGCCAAAAAGAAAACCAGGTCGGAACAGAAACAGAAAAACAAGCAGTACAGCAAAGTACACGGCCCAAGCAAGCCAGTGGGAAGCGGCCACCAGAGATACCAATGGTGATAGGATAAGCACCAGGTAAACAGGCGACAAACCGCTCCAGAACCAGAGCGCAAACAAGATGATGAAAAAGACCAGCGCGGTTCCCATGTCAGGTTGCTTTATAATGAGTGCCACCGGTATAATTGTCAGCATGGCTGAGAAGGCGAGGCGTCTTTTGGAAACCGGCGGAAGTTTCGTGTAAGCAAAGAAGCGTGAAAGAGCCAACACTAATGCCAGTTTGGCAAAATCCGAGGGAGCGAAGTTAATAGGACCAAATGAAAACCATCGTGATGCTCCCATGCGGGGAGTACCCACAAGTAAAACCAAGACAAGCAGTACTATCGACAAGCCATAGAGCAGGTAAGCGCTGAAATCAAGCAGCCGCAGGGGTAGATGTATTACCCCAGCAAAAACGAAAACCGCTATTGCCAGCCAGAGGAGCTGACGCTCAAAATACGTCCGTTCGAAGACCGAATCGGCATAGTATTGCGCCGACATAATGAGAAGTATCCCGATAAAGGAGAGGAGTAAGACCGAACCAATCAGTTGCCAGTCCAGTTCTCGGTAGTTAAGCGTCACTGCAGCTCCCTCGCGGACCTCAGGGCAACCGCTGCCGGTTTAGATTTCTTTTCCATATACCGGCCTATTATTTTGCCCACTATAGGCGCGGCCACATCGGAGCCATGACCGGCATTCTCGACGATTGCACACACAACAATTTCGGGAGCTTCCAGCGGGGCGATTCCGACGAACCAGGAGTGGCTTTCGCCATGAGGATTTTCAGCCGTCCCGGTTTTGCCGCCCAATGAATACCTCTCATTTTTTAGAAAGCGAGCCGTGCCATACTTTCCCTCGACTACAAGGCGCATCCCTTCCCATAAAACTTTCAATGTTGACGGCGAGAAGAGAAGGGTGAAAGAAACTCGGGACGAAACCGTGTCCACTTTACCGCTGGGATATGAGATCAACTTGACGATGTGGGGCTGATAGACGACGCCATCGTTGGCCAGCCCGCAGAAGAACTGAACTAATTGCAAAGGCGTGACCAACAACTCACCCTGGCCGATGGAGATGTTCAAAGCCAAGGCCGGTGTCCATCGGCCTTCTCCGTAGTTCTTATTATAGTACGCACTGCTGGGAACCAGACCCGGCGATTCGCCGGGCAAGTCAATTCCGGTGGGTCTGCCGAAACCGCACCGTGAAAAATATCGGCTAAGTCCATCGACACCGAGTTCCAGACCGAGTTGGTACATAAACACGTCACATGATTGTTCCAGGGCATGAGCCGCTGTCAGACTACCGTGCCCTTGAGGTTTCCAGCAGCGAAATACCCTATTGCCGTATTTGAAACCACCCGTGCACGGCCTCAGGGTTTTGTTCTCGTTTATAATGCCTTCTTGGAGGGCTGCCCCAATCGTCACAAATTTTACTGTCGAGCCTGGCGGATACAGGCCGTTCAGCAAACGGTTAAGAAGTGGGTGGGTTGAATCAGAAGAGATGGCTTGCCACAGGCTTTCCGGCATAACGGAAGAGAATATGTTGGCGTTGTAGTTGGGATACGACGTCATCGCTAAGACCTCTCCGTTGCGCGGATCAAGCACCAGAACAGCTCCACAGCAGAAAGTGTCCAGCACCTGGGCACACATCCGCTGCAAATCAATGTCAATGGTCAACACAAGATCAGCGCCCTCGACAGCAGGAACCGGTTCTTTCCCTTCATAGTCGCCTAAATGCCGACCTGCTGCTGAGACTTCTTTATAGGCAGTTCCTTCTTGACCTCTCAATTGGCGGTCATATTGTTTTTCAAGCCCTTCCTTGCCAACCATGCTTCCCAAACGATAGTCAGCTTGCCCTTCCTTCAGCAAATCTGCCCTGGAAAGCTCTCCTACATAGCCGGTGAACGACTCGGCTCCAATCCCTTTCTGATACTGACGTACCTGTTCTACCTGAGTAGCCACGCCGGGATACCTTGTGCTTTGTTCTTCCAGTACCGCCACCGTTTCAAAAGAAACATCTCGCTTGATCGGAGCCGGTAGATACCGATTCACCATGTTCTTGTGGATCTGTTCTTTAATCTGGAGTGTATCAAGCTTCAGAAGATGGGAGAGGTTTGGCAAGGTTGTATCGGGTGAAATTTCTGCCGGCACAACTGAAACTGTGTACGATGGACGATTATCTATTAATAGGCGTCCTTCGCGATCAACGACAACCCCGCGTCTCGGGATAATCGGCGCTACCCTGATTCGATTGTTTTCCGACTGTCTTGCCAGCCCGGCGTGTTCGATAATTTGAAGCTTCGCCAGCCCTCCGATCAGTATTAAAAGAACAATAAAAACTACTATCAGGCTGATTTTCTCTCTGTGCTCAAGTGGCACACTGAAACGCCGCATGGTATCTCTAAAAGATCGATTTGATTTTTTGGAAGGTTATCTTCTTTTCTTTGAAAAGGAAGAACACCCAGGCGCCAATCGTGGTGTATATGGCGCCCGGCAGAGCACTCACCAAAAAGAGATAAAAAAATCCTTCACCCCCTTCAATAATCAGCGATAGAGTGTTATGGATAAGTATTCCCACAACGATTAAGGTCAACTTGGCGTACAATGACTCAAGATTCAACCGCTCGCGAAAGTGAAACGCTGTCAAGCCTAAGACGGCCATCGCCAAAGCATGCCAACCAAATAGATCGGGTCTTCCAGCGGCCATTACCAAGCCGACAATAAAACCAAACCAGATAGAAACAATTTCCGGCTTGTACAGTGCTACTAATAGCACCAGAAGCCCCGGCAGATCGATTACTACACTGGAGATCGTTGTGGCTTGTTTAAAAATCACCTCGTGCATGGCGATCAAAAATAAGTACAAGATGAACGGAAGAATCCTAATCATTTGCGTTCAGGCCTCAATACAAAAAGTTCCTCCAACGAACGGAAGTTGACCGCCGGATTAAGTTTTACTTCGCAAAAAGGTTTGTTTTCCGGTCGGGCAATCTTTGCCACGGTTCCAATCTTCAACCCAGCCGGATAGACACCGCCCAGCCCCGATGACAATACCGTATCATCAACTTTAATAGCTCCGTGGATGGGGAAATTGTCCAGCATCATCCCACCGTGGGCCAGAAACTTTACAATCCCCATTTCGCGGCTGCCGGCAAGACGCGCTGCCACCCGATTAGAAGGGTCAGTGAGCAACTGGATGGTAGCGAAGTTGTCCATTACCGAATCTACTCGGCCTATTAATCCATCTTGATTAATTATCGGCAGGTCGACGAAGATCGAGTCCTTGGTACCGCAGTTAATCGTTGCTGAAATGGGCAGGTAACGCCCAAAACCGGATATATATACAACCTTGGCTGGTGTTAAACGATAGCCCGCCAGGGGCGTGAATCTAAGGGCAGCTTGAAGCCTATCGTTCTCACGCTTTGCCTCCTCGCATATCGAAAGCTTTACCGAAGCCTCAACCAGCGCTTCTTGTAATTGATCCCTTTCGGAAGCGATTGAACTAAGATCAGCAAAGCTGCTTTTGACTTTAAAAAAAGGATAATACACGGTGGCCAGCACAACTTGACTGATAAAGCGATTTAGGTTTGGATACCCGATGATAAGAATAAGAGAAATCAGAATAATTATGGCAAAGTGAATGTTCCGCCAGTGCTTGGAAAACAGATTGGATATCCAATTCATAGGTTGCTGGCTTCCGTGCCTGATGACACTGCTAGTCCACGTTATCCATCAGGGCCAGAACGTCCCCCGGCGATGCTGCTTTCATCAGCTTTTCGCGGTTCTCCTCTGATTTCATCAAGTAGGACAGGCGGGCCATCACGTTCAAATGAGCTCCGATAGCATCTTCGGGGGCGGCTATCAAAAAGAACAAGCACACTGGTTTGTGGTCCATGGCGTCAAAATCGATACCCGTTGAACTTCGTCCGAAAGCAATAACTATCCCTTTCACTGCCTTCGTCTTGGCATGGGGAAAAGAAACTCCGTAACCGACTCCGGTCGTAACCAGATTCTCACGCTCTTTAATATCGGCCAGCAACTCATCGCGGTCTTTGACCATAGCGGAAGTGGCTACCAGATCGACCAGCTCCTCGATTACCTCTTCTTTCGTAGTACCTTTGAGTTGAAATGTAACCAGGGTCTCATCACAAAACTTAGAGAGTTTCATAGTGCACGCCTTTTCTTAAAGCTTTTCTGCCTCATCTACCAATAGAATGGGGATATTGTCAACAATCTTGTACGCCAGATGACATTCATTACAGATGAGGCGATTTTCTTTTTCTTGGTAGTTGAGTTTGCCTCGGCAGGCCGGACAAACCAACTTGGACAACAGTTTCTCTGGTAGAGCCATGGATCTTCTCCGTCAACGCTCCTCGAACTCGCCCATTCGGCGATATTTTTCAATTCTCTCAGCCAAGAGTTCCTTGAGCGGTTTTTCCTTTAGTTCCTGCAAAGCTGCCAGTATTTCCTTTTTAACTCTCTCCGCCGCCTCCTGGGGATTGTTATGGGCTCCACAGTGAGGTTCCTCTATGACCTTGTCAACGATACCGAGGCTTATAAGATCCTCGGAAGTCGGTTTCAAGGCTTCAGCCGCTTCCGGGGCCTTGGCGGCGTCACGCCACAAAATGGCGGAGCATCCTTCAGGCGAGATGACCGAATACCAGGAATATTCAAGCATCATCACTCTGTCACCCACTCCGATCCCAAGCGCCCCCCCGGAAGCCCCCTCGCCAATAATGACGATGACTATTGGGATTTTAATACGAGACATTTCCCGGATATTGTGGGCGATCGCCTCCGCTTGTCCTCGTTCTTCAGCTCCAATGCCGGGGAAAGCGCCCGGCGTATCAATCAACACCACAATGGGGATATTAAACTTCTCGGCCAGCCGGAAAAGCCGAAGCGCTTTGCGGTATCCCTCAGGGTGAGCCATGCCGAAGTTGCGAGTGAGTTTTTCCTTGGTATCCCGGCCCTTTTGTTGCCCGACAAACATCACCGGTTGGTCATCGAGATAGGCGCCACCACCCACTACCGCCTTGTCGTCTCCAAAGAAGCGGTCGCCATGAAGTTCCACAAAGTCGGTGCTCATATATTCAATGTAGTCGAGAGTGTAAGGCCGTTTGGGATGGCGAGCAATCTGGACCTTTTGCCAGCGGGTCAAATTCGAGTACACTTCCCGACGCAGCCGCTCCAGTTTCTTTTCGAGCGAACTAATTTCCGTGCTGAGCTCCAGATTCTCCCCTAAAGAAAAGTCTTTCATATCGGAGATCTTCTTCTCAAGCTCGGCAATCGGCCGCTCAAACTCTAAAAATGGTCTATCCGCCATAGTGCCTTCACGCCTCTTTCTCGGCGTCAGCCCTTGTTCTCTCTCCAGTTCGTGTATTCTCTGTGAAGGAGAGCAAATTAGGTCATATAATAATGAACGTAAGGAAAATTACAACCATAAAAACCCAAGAGCCCCACAGTAAAACGACACCCAAGCTACTGATAAGCGTCAGATTCCTATTTCCTATTTGCCGGCTGGGGGACCGGCAAGATTGTAACCAGAAGAAAGTTGAGCGCCAATACAAACGGTAGCACGAACAAGGAAAAGGCGTTGGGGTAGTGCTTCCGGAAATATTGCCAGACCGCCCGATGATGGTACCAGTTTCTTTTCAGCTTACCGGCCTTACTGCCGCTGCCCCACAAGTGCACTGCGCCGGCCGAGGGGACAAAATAGTTCGCGTGACCACGCAAGCCTAATCTCAAGCAGAGGTCGACATCTTCCATGAACATAAAAAAGCGCTTGTCAAACCCACCTACTGTGCTGAAAAGATCGTTTTTTACCATCATCATCGTTCCGGCCGCAGCCGGGACTGGGGTTATGACATCGTAGTCCGGCAGGGTATACACTGAGTCATGGCTTATCAGCTTTGAGAATACAGAGCCCCGTGAGAAGAGCATGTTGCCGAATCGTGGGAAGTTACGGCAGGTAGCCTGAAAAGACCCATTCGGAAAACGCATACGTCCGGAGGCAATCCCCGCGTCCTTCCAGCTCTTAAAAGTTTCGACAAGCCGTTCAATACCGTTGCTGTCTACCATCACATCAGGATTCAAAAAGAGCAGGTACTCTCCGGTGGCGTTTTTTGCCCCTTGATTACAGGCCGTAGCAAAGCCGAGATTCTCAGAATTGACGAATATTTTGGCTTGAGGAAAATGCTTCCGCACCATTGAGGCTGACTCGTCAGACGAGCGGTTGTCCACATTGATGATCTCATGGCTATTCCCGTTCAGGCTGGCCTTAAGACTGACCAGGCATCTGTCCAACACCGGCAGAGAATTGAACGTGACAATAACGATCGAAACTCTATCCTTGACAAAAGACATTTTCTGCTCTACCCCAGTTTTCCAAAAATCGATTTCAGACGCAGCCACCAGACCATCCAGATAGCTTCGCGCACGATCTTTTTTGACATTTTCGACTCACCGGCTGTTCGGTCAACAAAAATTATCGGAATCTCCTTGATTGTAAAACCCTTTTTCCAAGCCCGCATCGTCATTTCAATCTGAAACGAATAACCGGTAGAATGGACACTGTCCAAACTAATCGCCTCCAGCACTTCCCGGCGGAAACACTTAAACCCACCTGTGGCGTCTCGCAGCGGAAGCCCGGTGATGATCCTGGTATATACGTTGGCGAAGTAAGAAAGAAACAACCGTGACATCGGCCAGTTGATCACGTTCACACCGGAGATATAACGAGAGCCGATGACCAGGTCGTACTCTTTGATTTCCTTCAGAAAATGCTTGATGTATTCAGGGCCGTGGGAGAAGTCGGCATCCATTTCAAAGATGTAATCATATTTTCTTTCGATGGCCCATCTGAAGCCGGCAATGTATGCCTGGCCTAATCCTTCTTTCTTTTCCCGGTGCAGGACGTTGACCTTTGGTTCCTGTTGGGCTAAGCGTTCGGCAATTTCACCGGTACCGTCGGGTGAGTTATCGTCGACAATAAGCACGTGCAGGCGGGGGTCAAGGGGCAGCACCGCCTGGACAATTTTATCAATGTTTTCCCGCTCGTTATAGGTCGGGAAGATTATCAGGGCGCGCTGAGTGTGGAACATTACTCTTTTCCTCGCACTGGCTTTTTTCTTATCCTGGATCGAATAAGATAAATCCCAAAAATGACTATCAGGTAAAGCGAAGTTAACCAGGTTACTATTTTCCCTAACCTGTATCGCTCTGAATTGTACTTGAACAGCACCTGTTGAGTTCCTGCCGGTACGGCCACCGCTCGAAACGACCCGTACGCACGAAGAAGTTTAGTCGGGCTGTTATCGACATAGGCATGCCAGGCGTCGTAGTAGTTATCAGTCAAGACAAGTATCTGATTGTGCGAGCACGAGGCTCCAATCAGTACTGAATCAACGGCATAATCTATGACCCAGGCCGAATCGGATTCGGCAGTAAGGCTGTCCACCACAATACTGATCTGCGGCTTTTGCTCAAGGTAGACGATGTTCTTGAGGTTATCCGAGCCATTCAGGACTGCTGAATCGATATCCTTTTTATTGGCAAAAACCCGGTACCGGTCAGCAAGATATACACGGGGGAAAGCATTGTCGTTTCGGATAACCTGGATCGGGCCGAAGGTGGCCACGGGTAAGGTCGGTTTTTCCCCCAGAGCGTCGGATGGAAACTGAAGGTTGGCCGGAACCAACAGGTACTTGGCACCGACAAGGTTAAGTAAGCGGGGATTACCCTGATTTCTCGCTTCGATGCCTCCCAGCAATTGATCATACCAGCGAAGCTGGTTACCATGGTAACCGGTGACCATCTCAACATGATAATAAGGCAGCAAATCCGGTTGAATCACAGGGGAAATGTTCAGCACTCGATACTGCCCTTTTTGTTGCTGGAAGAAATCGGTAAGAGGCGTGGGTGCCCAGACTCGGTTCTGGTCAAAGGTGTCGATGAAACGAGAATTAAATCTGGCTCCGTTCACCACCGGTACCAGCACCAGCCCAACCAACACTCCAATTCCCGCCCGGCGGCTGCGGTACAGCCAGATCAGAAGCGCTGCCACAGCGGTAAAAAGAAACGCAAACCAGGCGCCAGTTTGAATTGCCGGTAGGTTCAAGTAGGCTACGTCAAGTTTGCTGAACCCCTTTTGAACGAGGCTGGTTGCGGCGTCGGAGTAAAACAATGACGTCCACAGCGAAATCATACTACGGCCTGCCACCGTGAATAGGAGGGCCAAAAGCAGCATTAGACCCGGTATACCCAACAGGAGGTAGTTAAATCGTTTACTCCGTTTTGCCTTCTCGGTGTGCCGGAGGTCGATCAGATATTGTACTCCCATCCCAGCCAGTACGGCCGTGGAAAAGCTAAACAAAAACATGATCATCGATGGCGCGCGCAACGACTTCACCTTTGGTATGAGATAATAGAAGAGCTTAAAGACCGGAGTCGTATCTCCCAAGGCGTACAGAAATGCAAACAACGCCAAACCGCCAAAGAACCAGCGTTCTCTGCGTCGTGAGAAAAAGAATCCAATAAGGCCGACAAGTATCACCACTACCCCAACTGACTCCGAGTTGTCCTTGAACGCATTTTTACCCCAATAGTACCCCTTGGCCTTGCTGCTGTTGGTGCCGCTAAACTCGGGAATAAGTAACGAGAACGCTTCCTCCTCGTGCATTGACCACGAGGTAGCCCACTCCCAGCCCCGTTTGGCATCGGCGCGCGGTGAGAACTTGGAAGTATAGATGTAACCCGGGTAAAACTGGATAGCTGAAAGTAGCAAGCCTATGATGACTGCGTAGGCAACAAGCACCGACGGGTGGATCAGAGGTGCAAGCGTTCTTTTCTCGCGGTAGAGACAAATCAACTTGTAAAGAGTATATAACGCCGCAGCCCATAGCGTAAAGTATGACATCTGCGGATGGGGCGACAAGATTATCACCCCCAACACCAACCCCAGTATAGAAGCGTTAAGAAAAGCCTTGCCTTGAAAGGTGCGGTCGAGAAAAAGAATTACCAACGGGAAAAGAGCGGTGACAAAAATTTTACCGTCATGCCCCGGCGCCACCAGGGAAATCAGATAACCTGCAAACATGTAACAGACTGCTGACATTAAAGAGGCAACCTTGGAAAGCTTGAACTGGCGGGCAGCAAAGTACATGAAAACTCCAGCCAGAAAGATGTGCAAAAACAGGTTTATGCCCAGCATGCGATAGATAGAGCCGAAGAATTTCAAAATTGATAGCGGATAAAAAATGTCCCCGTGAAAGGCCTCGACATAGGGCAGGCCGCAGAAGATGTAGGGATCCCACTGGGGCACTGCCAAATGTAGTTTGAAATAGTCTATATAAAACGATCTGTAAAAGATACCCGCCTGAATGGTGTCCGAGCCATAGAGCATTTTGTTGGAAAATAGAAAATTGCTGAACAGGACCACCAAAGCAATGAAAATCACCACAAATGCCACTGGCGTAAACCAGGGAGAGCTTTCGGGATCGAAAGACCTTTTGCTTTTTGGCGTTGGTGTTGATGAGGCTTTTGTTTTTTTCGCCAACTATTACTCCAAAGTCTCTACTTACTTACGCCAAGAGCCAGCAGGGCAGCGATACTCTCAACTACAATCGACCACACCCGTGCCAGTATCGCCACCGCTGGTGCCACGGGTCCTAAAAACGGCATCAGCATCACGCCCATAACCAGTTCCCGTGGCCCGAAACCGCCCGGAGCAAACAGGGCCAAATAACCAACCTGATAAGCAGCGTTAAACACTCCAATCGCGGCAATCAAGCCGAAATCGACGTTGTCGGTGACCGCACGGGTGAATAGCCAGAAGGCCACTCCGTAGCCAATCCACGCTACACAATAACCAACAAATATAGTCAGGGCAACTTTTTTGTCCATCGTGAGTATA
Organism: uncultured Ignavibacteriales bacterium; assembly: GCA_964650395.1. Classification (GTDB taxonomy): domain Bacteria; phylum Zixibacteria; class MSB-5A5; order GN15; family FEB-12; genus CAZYRH01. Next base: position 4,565 of record CAZYRH010000036.1, on the reverse strand, counting down.
GCCTGTGGCCGCTTCAGCCTTCGAAGTACGGCGTTGCCAATAGCGAGCACTTTTTGTGGCCACACAACAATGATGAATGAGACAATAAGCATCCCAGCGGCAATCAAATAAGCTGACTTGCTCCCTAAAAAGGCGATCTGGTCGACCAGCACTTCCGGTTCAATCAAGGCTGCCAGAACAAACACCAAGAACGAGGCCGGGATAGCAAACAGTTGCACCAGCGCAAACGATGCCCCGGCTCTTTCCGGAGGAATCCCTGCCCGCTTGGTCAGATATATGATGCCGAACAACTGCCAGATCTTACCGGGGATATAGCGTCCCAAGTTAGACAGGTAGAATATCCGAAATGCTTTTGTTATGGTAAGCTGATGTCCAAAGCCGCCGATGATCTTGCGCCAGATCGAGGAAAAAGTAAAAAAAGTCCCAATCCCGACTATTACAGAAAGAATCAGGTAACCCCACTCAATCTGCCATTCATACAACTTTATTTCCTGCCAGTGATGAGCTACCTGGCGGTAGAGGAAGTACAGGATAAGTGCGACAAGCAGGTATCTGATTACAATGACGGCATATCTTTTCGTCCGGCCTCGACTTTTTTCAGGCATTGACGGGCTCACGTGCGTACTGGCAGACTCTGTCTCTCTGAACTTTTGGGCAGCCGGTGGAGGGTAATCTGAGTCATCTTCTGCAAGTTCCCAACCTTTCCTCTTAACGCAACCGATATTTCAGAATCCCGGCAGCAAAATTTGTCGATTGTGTTCTCATCGATGGCAGCTGGCATTATGGTAAAGACGAGGAACCTGCTTCGACCGGACGCGAGAGGATCGTGTCGTTGTTTAACTGCCAAGGATCGTTTTCCCTTAACTCTTTATACGTCCGCTTAATCTTGCCTACGGTCGGGGCATACTTTATAGCCCGTTCAAAGTATTTGAGACCTTCCTCTTTGAACCGTTGGTTACCGGAGACCTCAAAGTGGTCCTTGTAATACTTCGCCAGCCTCGCGTTAAGATCATAATTAGTCGGCGAAAACTCAACTGCTTTTTTGAACATAGGCTCAGCAGCTTCATAAAAACCACGTGCCTCGAACTGCTCTCCCAGGAGCAAATAACACGAAATGTTGGCGGGAAACGTCTTCAGGAACTTCAACGCCAGTTCATTCGCTTCACTGACTGATCCTTCATCATACAGATCAACTGCTTTTTCGAAATGAGAGATCAAGTATCCGTCGGCTTCCGGATTTCCCGTGTGACCCGCTATTCGGAAGAGGCGAACTTTCTTGAGCCCGACATGGTAGGTCAACATATGAACGGCGCTATCCATCACTTCGGGATAGTCACGTCTGGCTCGCGTTTCGTTGGCTCGATCCAACAGCAGATGCGTGATCGGAAATTTTTTCAACAGGTCCGGATCAGCTTGGGAGACGCCGAACATGTGTATGATTGTGTTGAAGCTGTTTTCCAGAGTCAGCGCCGGAGCGTATGGGCCAGAGAGAACTGCCCCCGGTGACAAAATCATCCCCAAGTCGCGGGAATTGTCACTAGCTGTAAATGTAGACCTCTGCCACCAGTAGTGATAGTCCAGAAAACCAAACACCGGTAAAGCGATCACTATTATTATCACTGCACTCTGCCCTACTCGTCGAAGGCGGAGATATTCCCCTTTCTTATAGAGAGTGACGCATAAGCATACCAGTATCGATACAATTGCTGAAACACCAGCCAGCAAATACTTGTTATCCTCGTAGTAAAACTCGTATCCCAAGCGATCCATGAGCGCCGAGTACATCTGGTACAAAGGGACCATTACCAGCGGCAGACAGAACAGATAAAACAGGTAGGGCACTCTCTCCAGTTTAGGCGCCGACCCTCTTTGCCATAGTATGGCAAGTACTGAGGCCGCCGCGCCATAGAAAGGATATATCAACACCAACTGGTAACGCAGTGGGCGGTAGTTCCATATCATCAATGAACAGTAGAAGGCGATTATCATCGCCGTTACAAAGACATGCCCGGCTTTGAAAGTCCCAAACCCTTCCTTCCAGGAGCGGGGTCGGGCAACACGGTATAGAATCATCCCCACAAAAACAGCGCCCAACAAGCCAATCACCGGCATGCGCGAAAACAGCTTAGAATCATCGCCAAACGAAACCAATTTCCATACAAAATCGCCAAAAGATTTCAGTCCTTCCGGCACTCCATACAGCGAGAACGCCTGCTCTTGGAAATAACCCGTTACTTGTTCCTTCATAGGGACATAAGTAAAGAAGTACCAAAACACTGTCACAATGCCGAGACCGCCAATAAAGATAAGCGGCTTTGCTGTTTTTTTCTCATAGACGAAGCGATAAACAAGAAAACAGGCAAAAGGAAAAAGGAATACCACACCAATCATCTTCCCGAAAAATACTGCTATCCCTAAAGAAAGCCCAGCCAACAGATACCTAATCCACCTTCGGGAATAGCTCACAAGCACCAGCGACAGAAAGGCATAAAAGGCCATGGCGTGCTCCAGGAAGGGCAGCTGTCCGTAAAAGAGCTGATTGTAATTGAAACAGATCAGGATCAGGTATAAAAGGCCCGCCAGTTCCCCGGCAGCTTTGCGTATGAACAGGAAAAAGAGAAAAAGGCTACCGAATGAATACAGCAGTCCCACGAAATTGGACTGCCACAGCCCCACCCCCAGCAACTTGAAGATAATTACAGCCAGCAGCGTCACGCTTGACTTAAGAAATACCGTCAGACGGAAGTCATGGAAGGGATTAAAATCACCCAGCTTAACATACATCTTTGCGAACAGCGTATACTGAGACGGGTCGGTAAAAACGTCGGTAGAAATTGACAATCCCGTGGGAGGATCAGCGTTAAGACCGTGTACGCGCACCAAAATAATCAATGAAAGCAACGCCAGAATACTGATAATTTCCAACCGAGAGGAGAGCGGCCTTTTAACGTCCATTGAAGAAAGCACGTATCTTTTCGCAGATGTATACCACTTGCTGTTGACTCAGTTCAGGATAAATGGGTAAAGAGAGTATTTCTCGTGATAACTTTTCCGCGACCGGAAAATCACCGACTCTGTAACCCAGGAAATCAAATGCTTTTTGCAAGTGAAGCGGCACCGGATAGTGAATGAGGGTTGGCACACCGTGTTCAGACAGATAATGTTGAAGCTGGTCGCGCTTGGCTGTTTCGATGACATAGAGATGAAAGACCTGCCGAAAAACCTCATCCCTCGCAGGTAGTATGACGGGGACATCTTTCAACAGCTCATCGTACCACCCCGCAACGCGGTTGCGAGCTTGGTTACATTGATCAAGATATTTCAGCTTAACCTTCAGCACTGCCCCCTGTATTCCCTCCATGCAGGCGTTATACCCGATCAGGTCGTGATAGTACTTCCTTTCCGCACCGTGGTCGCGAAGTATCCGTATTCTTTTGGCAATCGACGGGTCGTTTGTTGTTGCCGCACCGGCCTCACCGAAAGCGCCCAAATTCTTTGCCGGATAAAAAGAAAATGCCGCAGCTTTCCCTATTGAGCCGGAGAGTCTCCCTTGGTACTGTGCTCCATGAGCCTGGGCTGAATCTTCCAGCACTGCGATATTGTAATTCTCGGCGATTTGCATTATTCGATCCATGTCAGCCATGCGACCGTAGAGATGCACCGGAACAATGACTCTGGTCTTGCGTGATAACGCTAGGGATATAAGCTCCGGGTCAAGGTTTCTCGATCCCGGGTTGACATCTACCAACACCGGCCGGGCGCCAGCGTGTACAATTGCGGCTGCAGTGGCAAAGAAGGTATTGGCGGCGGTGATAACCTCGTCTCCAGAACAAACATCAAGGGCCTTCAAGGCTAAAAGTAAGGCGTTGCTGCCACTATTGACGCCCACGCAGTACTTAGCTTGGCAATACTGAGCAAAGGCCGTTTCAAATTCACTCACCGCCGGCCCGAGAATAAACGCAGAGGAATTGACAACATTCTGGATAGCGCTGTCAATCTCCGATTTTATGGATTGGTATTGAGCCTGTAAGTCAAGATATGGTATATCCATTACTATTCCTACCGGAGTACTTAAAGTAGATGCGGATATGGTAGATGTCAAGGGGGCTTCCAACACGCTCGAGCGTCAACCTGACAGAAGCCCACGACAAGCCGTGAGCTCATTGTCATACTAAGTTGCAATTAAACGCACAATATCGTTTATCAATTGTCTTAAATCATATCGCCTCATGCTTCTACTCAGTTCAGCATGTCTCATGCGAAGGAATACAACGCTTAGCACACCTTATCACCCAGAGAGGAGAGGGTGTGTCGCAATGCGGCGTCATCGCGAGCGACCGAAGGTAGCGTGGCGATCTCAGTGGTGCAACTGCTTCCGTAACAAGAGATTGCCACGTCGTCCGCCTCAGGCGGACTCCTCGCAAAGACAGTTTATGGAGCTTATGTGGTCAACATTCGGAACTGTTGTAAAAGCCTTTCATCATACCCCGAAACGGTTGGGATTCGTCATGCTCGTGAAAACGGGTATCCGGTAACCCGTTGATTTTCCTGGATTCCCGCTTTTG
>CAZYRH010000035.1:12279-18437 GCA_964650395.1 uncultured Ignavibacteriales bacterium | reverse complement strand
CGTATGGAAGGTTATTTGTCATCTTTCTCATCGTTTTTGGGGTTGCGATGGCCGGATTTACGGCCTCGGTAATTGGTCAACTGGTTATCGAGGGTCAGTTCAGAGAGATATTTGGAAGGAGAATAATGGAAATCAAGATACGAAAAATGTCCGGTCATTATGTCATCGCCGGGTATGGCCGTGTTGGTCGTCAGATAGCTCAAGAGTTTAAAAAAAGGAATGTTCCTTTTGTGGTCATTGAGAAAAGTAACGACGCTGCAAATCAGCTTTTTTCCGAAGGCTGCTTGTGCATTCAAGGGGAAGCTACTGACGATGAAGTTCTACGGCAGGCCGGTATAAAGTCCGCCAAGACCCTTATTTCCACTTTACCCGATGAGGCTCAGAATGTCTATCTCACCCTGACCGCACGAGACATGAACAAAGACCTCAATATCATCGCCCGAGCCGACTTAGAAGGCGGCGAGAAAAAGTTGCTCCGGGCCGGTGCCAATCATGTCGTTTCGCCCCATGTGCTCGGCGGTCAGCGGATGGCGATGGCCTCCTTACGACCGAACGTCGTGGCTTTCATGCATACCACGGCTCTGGGCGAAGGTGGTCTCTCCATTGAAGAGTTAGTCATACCAAAAGGCAGCCGTCTGGAGGGCAAGACGCTGGTTGAGTCCCAGCTCAAAAAAGAGTATGGCCTGACCATTATCGGCATCAAAGAAATCGACGGGAAGATGACTATAGCGCCCAGCCCCGAGACAGTCCTGAATGAATCCGACATACTCGTTCTGCTCGGTCCCACCGAAGGCCTGGAGCGCCTTTACCGGGATTTGGGTTGACCTCGAGAAAACCGAGACGTATGAGGCCGGGACTCCGCCTTCAGCCTCTTTGGGGTCAATGTTGAAGACACAGGTCCATGTGACCTAAAAGTTTCAATAGAATTCCGGTGCATTTGAAGAGGTAGAGGTTGCTATTGTATTACTATCCGATACGTATGGAAATATTCGGGTTCATCTTGAAGGAGAGTAATGATAGGAGAAAAGCATAAATGGAAGCATATCGGTATCATATTTATGTTTGTAATCAGAGCCAACCGGAAGGAATACCATGTTGTTCCGATAGAGGATCACCAAAGGTTATTGATGCTCTTAGAAGAGAAATCGCAGCGAAAGGATTAGCCAACGAAGTCCAGATCACCACTTGCGGCTCCCTGGGCTTATGCGAACGAGGGCCAAACATGGTTGTGTATCCCCAAGGAATCTGGTATTCCGGATTGACCATTGATGATATTCCCGAAATAGTAAGAGAACATCTTAAGTTGGGTCGTCCGGTGGAGCGTCTGGTCAATCATGATGAGTCTGCACTCAGGACAGAAATTGAATTAAACAGGAATAAGATGCTATCGATGGTAAAAGCCAGGGATAAAGCCGGTGTCCTACCGGAAGATTTCTTGCGGAAAATTCGCGGTTTTCAACAAAGCCGGGTTCTCCTTACGGCTGTTGAACTTGACGTTTTCACATCCGTAGGTGATGGAGCGCCTGCTTATAAAGTCGCCCAGAAGCTGGGTACTGATCCGCGTGCCACAGAGATGCTGCTAAACGAACTGGTAGCACTTGAGATGCTCCAAAAGGAAAACGGTATCTTCCACTGCGCTCCGATGGCCAATCGCTTCTTGAGAGAAGGCGGACCGGATGACTCACGATTAAGTCTGATGCATTCTGTCCACCTCTGGCCGCGGTGGTCAACGCTGACTGAATGTGTTCGAAAAGGCACGTCTGTCACTTCTGAAGAAACGAAAGACCGTAGCGAACATTGGACGAAAGCATTCATAGCCGCTATGCACAGAAACGCTATGCTCCGGGCCGACCAAGTGATGGCGGCGGTTGGCACGGAAGGAATTCGTCGTATGCTGGACGTAGGTGGAGGTTCAGGCGCCTATTCAATAGCTTTTGCCCATGCTGATACGAACTTGAAAGCGGAGATTCTTGACCTTGATACAGTCGTACCATTGGCCCGGCAATATGTTAGCGAGGCAGGCTTAGAGAACCGGATCAGGATTCGTGCTGGTGATATGCGAAAAGACGATTTCGGCACAGGCTATGACCTTGTTTTCGTGTCAGCTATCTGCCATATGAATTCACCCGAACAGAATATAGAACTGTTTAAGAAATCGTTCATGGCGCTAGAACCTCGCGGCAGGATCATCATCCAGGACTTCATACTTGATCCTGCCAAGACTTCACCTCGTACGGCAGCCTTGTTTGCTTTGAATATGCTTGTCGCTACCCGATCAGGAAGTTCATACAGTGAGAATGAATATACTGATTGGCTTGAGAAAGTAGGATTCAAGGAAATCTGTCGAATAATGCTTCCAGGGCCGACGAGTCTAATGGTCGGGAGACGGTTCTAAAGTCATAGAGGCTAAGGACTATATAGAATCGACTCTTTCCTCATGAGCTATTCTGATCGATCGGATCTTGCCCTCAACAGACAGGTGTGGCCCTGCGAAACATTAAGAAGCACAAATGTCAGTTTATGTATTAGTTACTACAACTAATACTTCATAGACCCGCTGGAAGAATCGGTTGTTTCACCATCACCGGCTTTACCGGCTTTGTCATCCCATCGGTCAGACGTCCCTGTGATACCTTTCACGCGCAAATCAAAGTCGTCCGGATTCGTGGCATGGTTCATAGCCTCTTCAAAGGAGATCAATCCCTGCTTGTAGAGTTTCATGATCGACTGATCAAAAGTCTGCATGCCATACTGCACTGCACCCTGTTCCATTAGGTCAGGAATGTTGATTGTCTCCTCAGGGTTAATAATGCACTCCTTAATGGCTCCGGAGCTGATCATGATCTCAAGCGCCGGTACCCGACCGGGCATATCGTCCCGCGGAAGAAGGCGCTGGCAGACGATTGCCTTGAGCGTCCCGGCTAACAGCAAACGTATCTGTTGGTGCTGATGGGGAGGGAAGAAAGAGATGATACGGGTAATTGTTTCAACTACGTTCAAGGTGTGAAGCGTTGTCAAGACAAGATGGCCGGTGTCGGCGGCCGTCAGGGCGATTGACATTGTCTCAAGGTCACGAATCTCGCCGATCAAGATGACATCGGGGTCTTGCCGGAAGGCGTGGCGCAGAGCCGAAGCAAAGGTCTCCGTATCGCCGCCCACTTCGCGCTGGGAAATGATCGACTTCTTATCACGGTAGATGTACTCAATGGGGTCTTCAATCGTGAGAATGTTGTCGGTGCGGCAGGAATTCATTTCCTCGATCATGGCCGCTAGAGTTGTTGATTTGCCGGAACCGGTGGTCCCGGTGATGATAATCAGGCCGCGCTGAGCATGGGCAAGCTTTTGTGTCGTATCAGGTAGATTGAGCTCCTCAAATGACGGTACCAGGGTGTTGACGGACCGGATGGCAACGCCGCAAGTACCCCTCTGCCGGTACAGATTGATACGAAAACGCCCCAGCTTTGCCACGGAAAGAGCCAGATCCATCTCGTTCCTATGAGAGAATCGTTCCCGCTGCTTTTCGTTGAGTATTTGCGAAACAATTTGGTCCATTAAATCGATAGTGACCGGGTCGGTAGCAACCTGCTCCAGTTTGCCGTTTACCCTCAGGTGGGGTCGAACGCCGACTCGGATATGCAGATCGGACGCCCTGCGGTTCTGCATCTCAACCAACATCTGCTTTAAGTTCATTCAGATTCCTTTCCAATCGTTGAGGTGCTAATCAGGATTAATTACAAAAAGCGGCTGCCCGAACTCCACCGGCTCGGCGTTCTTAACAAGAATCTTTTCCACCCGGCCGCTTACTTCCGACTCAATCTCGTTCATCAACTTCATTGCCTCAACGATGCAGACCACCTGGCCAACGCTGATCTTCTCGTTGACTGAAATATACGGATCCGCATCGGGAGCGGGCGCGACGTAAAAGGTCCCCACCATGGGCGATTTGATTTCCACGTACCGACTGGTATCTTCAGCAGGCGTCCCCGGTGCGGGTTGAGCCGATTCAGGTGCCAGTGGCGGCAGCTGGTCAGGTTGGGGGGAACCAACTACCTGCTGGATCACGGCCGGCTGCTCTCTGTGGCCGTTCGATGAGTCGAGACGCTGCTGAGTAATCTTCACTCGGTGTCCCCAGCTGGAAATCTCGAGGGATTCAATCTTTGATTCCTCAACCAACCGTATTAGTTTTTTAATCTGCTTCTCATTCATATTCGTACCTCTACGGCACTACTATGGGAAATCATAGCATTGATAATCTGCTTGCCGTACTATCCTTTAAAAAAAGTATACCCCTTTACATTTATAGTACCAACAAGTTTTTTGGAGCTTTGTTAAGAACTTTTCCACCGCTTTTGCCAACTATCACGTCGTCCTCAATTCGAACTCCTCCCCAGCCGGTGATGTATATTCCGGGTTCAATTGTTATCACATTGTTTACCTTCAACTTATCTTCTGATAGCGATGAGACCCTTGGCCCTATATGGACATAGTAACCAATCCCGTGTCCAGTCCCGTGACCGAAATTCTTACCATAGCCGGCCTTTTCGATGACTTTACGACTGGCTTGATCAACAACCTTTGCCATAACCCCCGCCTTGACTTTCCTGATACCGGCTTTTTGGGCTTTCAGCACAATGTTATATATCTTTTTCTGTTTCTGAGAAGGCTTACCGAGGACGATGGTCCGAGTAATGTCTGAGACATAACCGCTAACCGTTGCCCCGAAATCAAAGGTGATAAATTCGCCCTTTTTGACTTTCTTTAATGATGCGACACCATGCGGCATTGCCGAACGATAGCCGGAGGCAACTATCGTCTCAAAAGCAGGCTTTTCCGAGCCGAGCATGGCCATCTGGTACTCAAGTTCCGCCGCCAGCTCCCTTTCTCTCACGCCGGGTTTGATTATATTCAGTATGCGCTCAAAAGCGGTGTCGGATATCTCGACTGCCTTTTTGATGCTGGCAATCTCGTCCGAGTCCTTGACCCACCCCAACTCTGCCAGGGTCGAGTCCGCAGGAATGAACAATGAATCAGGCAGCGCTTGCTGGAGTTTCACTTTTTGAGCTACTGTCAAGTACTCACTGCTGAAAGCATATTTGCGGTTTTTCACATTCAGCAGGGGGAAATCCTTCAAAGCAGCGACAGGGTCCTTCTTGACAATTATTATCCTGGCGCCGGTGACCTGTTTACGAGCCTGATCGGCGTAGCGAAAATCGGTAAAGAAGTCGGCTGATTGGGGAGACATTACCAGTAGTCCGGCAGTACCGGTAAAGCCGGTTAAGTAGCGGATGTGGTCAAGATAGGTTATTACCATACCATCGAGGTTTTCCGCCTGGAGCTTTTTTCGCAGGGCGCTGATTCGCTTAGTAGACATTATTATCTTCCTTTTCCTTAGAAGGGACAGAGCTTTTCATTCTCCGTTCAGCCTCAGTCAGTTTTTCTGCAAGCCGAGGGTTATGGTTACGCTCACTGAGAGTTCGAAACACCTCGGCTGCCAAACGGGGATGTCCTTGAGCGAGATACAAATCGCCTATCGTTTCGGTATAAAACGGTATCCTCCGCCCGCCCGAAGCTTGTGTTATTGCAGGCGATTCCGCCTGCCGTGACAAAGTGATTGTTCGGGTAGTTACTTTTTTCACATCTTTCAAATCTGACTTCAACCCTTCACAGTAGGGGTCGATCTCGAGAATTCTGGAGTAGTTGGCCATAGCGGCGACTTCGTCTCCCTCGGCAAACTTGACGTCCCCGAGATACTTCAAGGCTACCAGGTTATCCGGGTCGAGCAAAAGGACCTGGTAAAACTGCTCGGAGGCCGATCCCGTCTGGCCGGCATGATAAAGAGCTGAAGCATAGATAAGCCTGCCTGAGATCGACTGCGGTTCCTCAGCCAGATGCTCCTTGCAGATTTGGACCGCCCTGGAATAATTCCCTTCAGCCAGATATTTTGCTGCCTGCGCCGGTCGGTAGCCTTGGGCGCTTAGCTTCTCGACAAGGGTCTCATTTCCAACGCTTGGCTCCTTAAACATACCCTCCAAATAAGCGGTACTTAGCAAAAAATGCAAGTGGTGATGTTAGGACACCTCTTCCTATAATTGTGCCAAGTCTTGCTTATGAGAATGTCAGAGGTGTTGCCCTGTTCATTTGAGTAACATGAAATCATG
>CAZYRH010000035.1:0-12179 GCA_964650395.1 uncultured Ignavibacteriales bacterium | reverse complement strand
TGAGTAACATGAAATCATGCTTTTGCCGGACTAAGAACGGGAACCGGTGTAACCAAAACTGCGCTCAACTCAAAGCTTGCGGAGTTCCGTTTCTATAGCACTAGTAGACCGACCCTTAGTTAGCTTGACCCGTTTGACCTTACCACCATAAGAGATGACAAAGTCACCGCCGACAATTTCAGATATTTCCCAGTCCGCTCCCTTGACCAGAACATCCGGTCTAATCAAGCGAATGAGCTTTTCCGGTGTGTCCTCACTGAACATAACAACATAATCAACCGCCTTCAGAGCCAATAGTATGATGGCTCTATCTCTTTGCTTTTGTATGGGGCGCTTGCCCCCTTTGATACGGCGAACGGAGGCATCCGTGTTAAGCCCGACGATCAGAATGTCACCGTAAGATTTGGCTTTGCTTAAATACTCCACATGACCTCGATGGAGGATATCAAAAACCCCGTTGGTGAAGACGATCTTCTTACCGGACCGCCTGAGGCGATTGATAAGAGGGACTATTTTGGTCCGGGGTATCAGATTTTTGAAACTCATTTGAGCCTCGTAGGTCAGGTTTGATCTGCCGTAGGCGGAGAGAAACCCAACACCTGCTGTTTAAGGTATTGTCGGGTTGCTCATCCCGCTTCACTGCTTGGCCTCATGACGATGAAGCTCTCGAGGTTGTTATTGCCAGGTTGCCATTTTTAATATTGCGTTCCAGTTCCTGTTTGAGCTGCGGCACGGTTACGGTGGCAGTGCCTATTTCGCCGATTGTAATACCCGCTCCGGCATTAGCTACAATCGCCGCTTCCACCAAATCTGCACCCGCACAAACCGCGGCTACAAAGCTGGCAATAACAGTGTCACCGGCGCCGGTAACATCAAACACCTTTCTGGTGAAAGTGGGAATATGAGTCGGCTCAGCACCACCCTGAAAGAGAGACATTCCCTCAGCGCCACGGGTGATAAGAATAGATTTGGCCTCAAGTTTCTGCAGCAGGCCGGTCCCCACTTCCACCAGGTCTTTTTCAGACACAATCCTTCTGCCATAGGCAAAACCGGCTTCATGATGGTTGGGAGTAATGACTGAAACGTGCCGGTAATTATAAAAATTCGTTTCTTTAGGATCAACGGCAATAAAGATATCCTTTTCTAGACAGATTTCGATAACTTTCCCCAACAGCGTCTTCGTTATGACTCCTTTGCCATAGTCGGAAATGATGACGGCTTGGATCGTGTCAACCGCTGCCATGAATTTCTTGAGCACCTTGCTCTCCGCCTCGTGATCAAGTTCATGCTGGTCCTCACGGTCGGCGCGAACTATCTGCTGGCTGTGAGCAATGATGCGTGTTTTTATCGTTGTCTGACGGGTGCTATCGTTTATAATCCAATCATCAGAAATGTTCTTCTGTTTCAAAAGCTGGCTGAGCTTGACCGAAGCTTCATCCTCACCCACTGTCCCAATAAGGATCGGCTCGTCCCCGAGGGTACGGATGTTTGCGGCGACATTAGCCGCACCCCCTAGCAGGAGCTTGCCGGAGGTAATCTCCACCACCGGCACCGGCGCCTCCGGCGAAATACGGCTCACGCTCCCAAACAGGTACTCATCCAGCATTATGTCACCCAAAACGAGGATTCTGTTTCGACCAATTCCCTCGCTTATCGCTCGAATTCTATCAGTTTTTAACGGCATGCTTGAACTTTACCCTCAAACAAGCTTACAATACTTGTGACACAAATAAGTTGACTTAAGTGGTGAATATATTAAACTGGATTGTCTCATACAACAGGAGATTTTATTTCAAATAACACTGAAGGGAACAGAAAAATGGTACAAGGCCCACAACAGCAACAAATAAACGTAGAACTGCCGGAAAAAGAGGCTGAGGGTATTTACGCCAATCTGGCCATGATTATTCACTCCCCCACGGAGATAATCATTGACTTTGCCCGGGTAATGCCTCGCCTGCCTAAAGCGAAGATCCTGTCCCGCATCATCATGACGCCGATGCACGCCAAACTGCTCTTAAATGCGCTGACCGACAATCTAAAGAAGTTTGAGAGCCAGTTTGGCGAGATCAAGATTCACGGAGCCCCCCCTCAATCCTCGAAAGGTATTGGCTTTGAATCAAGCACCCACCGGGTGGGAGAAGAAAAATGACCAAAGGATATTTTTCCCTTGCTCTCCATGCTCATCTCCCGTACGTGCTCTCCCACGGGCGATGGCCCCACGGGACAGACTGGATTAACGAGGCCACCGCTGAAACTTACCTGCCCGTCTTGAAAATACTGAACGAGTTGGTGAGCGAAGGGTATCATCCGAAACTTACGATCGGGCTTTCTCCCGTGTTGTGCGAACAATTGGCCGATAACTCCTTCAAGAATGAGTTTGTCCAATATCTTGATCAAAAGATTAAAGCTGCTCAACATGACAGTGAGGAGTTCTACAAATATGGCCAGGAGAATATGCTGAACAATTCTCACTTCTGGGAAAGATTCTATGGGTTGATCCGGGAACATTTCAACAACATCGGTCAGGATATCCTTTTCGAGTTCAAAAGGCTTCAAGATTCGGGCTACGTGGAGATTATCACCTGTGGGGCTACCCACGGGTATTACCCACTTTTATCCCGCGACGAATCCCTGCAAGCTCAAACCAAAGCCGCGGTCAAAAACTATGAAAAGCATTTTGGGCGCAAGCCGCGTGGTATCTGGCTGCCGGAGTGCGGCTACCGGCCCCGCTACAAATGGAGTCCACCGGTACCGATTAATGGTCACCAGGAAGCCTATCAGAGAAAAGGGGTTGATGAATTCCTCACTGAAAACGGGCTTGACTTCTTCATAGTTGATTCGGCTTTGCTCAAGGGGGGTAAATCGGTCGGGGTCTATATTGAACGCTTCGGAGCGCTGAAACGTTTGTGGGAACAATTCGAAAAACAGTACCAACCGCGCGAAGAGAACAAAAACAAAACACCCCGCGAGGTGTACTTAGTTTCTTCTTCACCCGAAGGCAAAAAGCCGACTGCCGTATTTACCCGCGATCCGGAAACAGGACTATTAGTTTGGTCGGGAGAACACGGCTACCCCGGTGACGGCAACTACCTGGACTTTCATAAGAAGCGCTTCCCTGGCGGGCTACGCTATTGGGCGGTAACCTCGGCCAAGTCCGACCTTGCCGACAAGATAGAATATCACCACGAGTCAGCTATGAGCCGGGTGCCGGAGAACGCCAACCACTTTTCAGGCAAGGTGGAAGAGATTTTAAACGGTTATTACAATGCAACCAAGGAAGCTGGGATTCTGGTAGCTCCGTACGATGCTGAACTGTTTGGGCACTGGTGGTTTGAAGGCCCGGATTTCCTCAAGCATGTTCTCATAAACGCTTGCCAGAGTGAAAATATAGAACTGACCTTTCTCAGCGAACACCTTGACCGGTGTCAACCGACCACCGTGATCTCTATCCCTGAAGGCAGTTGGGGTAAAGGCAACCATCATTACATCTGGCTGAATCGCGAAAACGAGTGGACCTGGAAACGTATCTACGAATCGGAAGCTACCATGTGTAAGCTGGCCCGGTTCTGGCATGAGAACCCGGACCAAAGAGACCCTGATCTGGAAGAAATACTTAAGCAATTGATCCGTGAATTGATGCTCATGTCCGCTTCCGACTGGCAGTTTCTCATCTCCACCTGGGCGGCTCGCGATTATGCTGAGCTACGTCTCAGTGAGCACTACGCCGACTTCAATCGGCTGGCTTCGTTGGCAGAGAAGAAAATTGCCGGTCAGCAGATTGAAGAGGGTGAACGGCAGTTTTTTGAGGATTGCAAGAAGCGCGACAAGCTCTTTGACGAGGTCGAGATTGACTGGTTTGCCCGGGTGGAATTCCCAGCTTAATTTATCCTCCGGAATTCATCAAGGCTAACTGCATGTGCCGTTGATGCATCATGGTCGAGAGTTTTTATTACCGTTACGCACGATAGTGATGAGAATCGTGGAGACTGCGTTACAAATATGAAAATCGGTGTTATCGGCTGTGGCTACTGGGGGCCTAACCTCATTCGCAACTTCAATGCGCTTGACGACGTCGAGGTAGTGGCCGTGTGTGACGTTCGTAAGGAGAGGCTTGAGTTTATCTCCAAGCAGTATCCGGCAATTCGCGTACTCACCATCCAGCCGGAAAAGATACTCACTTCACCGGCCATTGATGCCGTGATCATATCGACCCCGGTTTCTACCCACTTTTCGCTGGGGATGGAAACGTTATCAAACGGCAAACACCTTTTTGTAGAAAAGCCATTCACCGCTACTGTTGACCAGGGTGAGAGACTTATTGAACTGGCTGAGCAGAAGCATCTACGACTGATGGTTGACCACACTTTTGTCTATACGGGAGCGGTTCAAACTATTAAGAAGTTCATCGCCGCCGGTGAATTGGGAGAGCTGTATTATTTTGATTCTGTCAGAGTTAACCTGGGCCTCTTTCAGCACGATGTCAATGTCATCTGGGACCTGGCGCCGCACGATGTCTCAATTATGGATTACCTTCTCGACCGTCGACCGAAAGCGATTGCGGCGACAGGGGTTGCCCATTTTGACCATGATATCGAGAACATCGCCTACATCTCAACCTATTATGACAACAATCTGTTGGGACATATCCATGTCAACTGGCTGGCGCCGGTGAAAGTCCGCAAGACGCTTATATCCGGCTCGAAAAAGATGATAATCTACGACGATATGGAACCGTCGGAGAAAGTGAAAATCTATGACCGGGGTATTGATGTCGTGCGTGACAAGGATCAAATCTATGATATCTTGATCCAGTACCGCACCGGCGATATGGTAGCTCCCCAGATCGATTTGACGGAGGCTTTGAAGAAAGTCAGTCTTGAGTTCTACAACTGTGTCCACGAGGACCGCCCGGCGTTGACTGACGGTCTGGCCGGGCTGCGGGTGGTGCGAATACTTGAAGCCGCCAACAAGTCAATACACACGAACGGAAAGCTGGTAGCGCTGGATTAATATGAAAAACAAGGGCTATTTCGTTCACCCGACAGCCATTGTTGAGGCCGAGCAGGTCGGACGGGGAACTCGTATCTGGGCTTTTTGCAACATCCAGAAAGGCGCCAGGATTGGCTCTGACTGCAATATCTGTGATCACTGTTTTGTGGAACAAGGGGTCGTTATTGGCGATGGCGTTACTGTCAAAAACGGTGTATCGCTGTGGAATGGAGTGGTCATAGAGAACAATGTTTTCATCGGTCCCAATGCTGTCTTTACCAATGACATTTATCCCCGGAGTAAGGTTCGCCACAACGAAGTCGACAAGACCCTGATTCAAGAAGGCGCCTCTATAGGAGCCAATGCCGTGGTGGTAGCGGGGCATACCGTGGGACAGTTTGCCTTAGTAGGCGCCGGCACGGTGGTGACCAAAGATGTCCCTGATTTTACACTCTGGTTCGGTAATCCGGCAGAGTTCGTCGGTTATGTTTGCAAGTGCGCCCAACGATTGGAGTTTCCGCAGCCGGTCGATTCACAGACCGGTGATGCAAGGTTTGCCCGCTGTGCCGCTTGCGGCCGAGAGTACCGTTTGGTTGACGGGAGCGTAACTTGTAAATAACGATGGCTTACCGCTCGCTTCGAGAAACACTGGTTGCGGTTGTCACCTACAACGAGGGGGAGAAACTCAAACGTCTGGTCACTTGGTTTCCTGCGCCAAGTGATTACCGTTTGGTTTTCATAGATGATGGCTCCACTGATGACTCAGCCGCATGGCTTAAATCCGCCGGCTACCACGTCATCCGACACGAACAAAACTTGGGTGTCGGAGCTTCTATAAGAACTGCTATCACATACGGGAGAGACCAGGGGCTGCACGCTATTGTTATCATGGCCGGCAATGGTAAAATGCTGCCTGAAGAAATTCCGCGCCTGGTGGAGCCGATCCTGAACGACAGGGCCGACTATGTCCAGGGTTCCCGGTACCTTGAAAGAGGACAAAGCCCCAATTTGCCTTTTTTCCGAAACGTATCAATTAAGCTTCTCACTCGGTTGGTTAATCTGATCCTCAGTGCAAAGGGTACCGATGTTACTTGCGGTTTTCGAGCGTATCGACTTAATCTGTTTGACAACCCCGATATCAACCTCAACCAGGACTGGCTGAATAGGTACGAAATGGAGTACTACATTCACTACAAGGCGCACAAGAACGGCTACCGGGTTGTTGAAGTACCCGTCTCGATGGTCTACCCGGTGGAGAAGAAAGGCTACTCCAAGATCAAGCCCTTTGCCGGCTGGTGGTCAATGCTGCGACCATGGCTATTTTTGGCACTTCGGATCAAGAAATAGAGATTATTCGCACGTCCCCTCATGTTTAAGGCTGTATCGTAATTCGTCCGTTAGGTTGGGTCTTGGCTCGCCTCTGGGCAAGGTGTGACCCGACGGTGCCAGCTAAAGGTGCCAGATCACATTCGCCAGCAGCGAGCAAGAACCGACGCAACCAAAAAACTGATGCTTTTTATCGCTCCGGCATTATGAATCCAGGATACGCGTTTTCTCGTTCCCTGCAATGATAGCAATGTGGCGAATAGGTATCTCAATATAGGTAGACGGAAACAGTTTTTTGACTATTTTGACTTTTACCGTGCGATACACGCGAGCCAACTGAAGCCGCGAAGAAGGGTTCTGGCTACCTGGTCCCTTAACGCGTACGAGTAAATACAACCGCTGTGGTCGGTTGTGCAACTCCACAGATCTTCGTACATTCCCGAAAGACCTTCCCTCAAGGTGAGCCTTCAAGACTATTTCAGAATCAAAGATTTCGACCGACTCACCATAGATAAGTTTTCCCTTCTCTGCTTTGTGAGCTAACTCTTTGTCAAGCACTATAGTGATTTTGAATCTGGACTTGGAGATTGACACTACTCGATTGTTTTTGCTTAACACGTCTACTACAAAAACATAGCCCTTCTTAGTCTCTAATTGCGACACGTAGTTCATTGTCACCGGGTACTTGAAGAACCACTCTGCAAGCCGAATTACAATTTGAACAGCTTGAACTAATAACGAACTATCCATAAAAGTAATTATATGGCATTTTTCGTCTTCGAGGTAACAAAAACTATTCTTCCTATGTTAC
This sequence comes from uncultured Ignavibacteriales bacterium, assembly GCA_964650395.1. Classification (GTDB taxonomy): domain Bacteria; phylum Zixibacteria; class MSB-5A5; order GN15; family FEB-12; genus CAZYRH01. The sequence continues at coordinate 5,050 of CAZYRH010000035.1, read as the reverse complement.
AATTACTGTCTACCTTCCGACTCCATATATTCTAATACCAAATTGCAGTTGTACATGAGTGCTCGACACTTTATATTCAAGGTGTTAGAATCTGAGGAATACTTTGCCACACGCGCGAAACGAAAAAGCTCACGCCTTCCTGGATAAGGAATTCCCGGTCCTCGACCACGGGTTTGTGCGGCTGGTAGACTATATGGGCAGTGATGCCGCCATTGTCCAGGCGGCGAGGGTCAGCTACGGCGAGGGGACCAAGAAAGTCTCCGAAGACCGGGCGCTGATCCGCTACCTCATGCGCCAAGGGCATACCTCGCCGTTTGAGATGGTGGAGTTCAAGTTTCACGTCAAGCTGCCCATTTTCGTTGCCCGGCAGTGGATCCGGCACCGCACAGCCAGTGTCAACGAGTACTCCGGCCGCTATTCTGTCATGAAGGAAGAGTTTTATATTCCCGAAGCCAAGGACATCCGCTTTCAGTCCACCGTCAACAAGCAGGGGCGCGCTGAAGAGGAAGTGCCGGAGGAGCTGAAGCAGCGCTTCATTGATTTTCTGAGAAAGACGCACACCGTCTCCTATGAAGAGTACCAGCGTCTAATCGATGAGGGCCTGGCGCGTGAGCTGGTCAGGATCGGCCTGCCGCTGTCGCTGTACACCGAGTGGTACTGGAAAATCGACCTACGCAACTTGTTCCACTTCCTGTGGTTACGCCTAGATCCTCACGCCCAACTTGAGATTCGTCAGTACGCCATAGTAATGGCCAAGATTGTCAAGACCGTCTGCCCGATCGCTTATGAAGCTTTTGTGGATTATTCCTTAGATGCCGTCTCCTTTTCCGGCCCGGAATTAAAGGTGCTGAGTGAAAACCTATCTGACCTGCCACTCACGAAGGAAGAATTAGTCAAACGTGGTTTGTCCAAGCGCGAGGCGGACGAGTTCCTTGAGAAGCTGAAGAAGATAAAGCGCTTGTAGCGCCGAAGAAACCAATCGGGCTCTCGTTGGTTTTGTCCCGCCGCCAAATGTTATGCCCGCCCTGAAAGTGGTGTAATCAGACTTCTTTTGTCAGGTATTTTATTTCAGCCGGCTTTCACAATTCACTTGCCAACATAATTTGAGCACTGTTGATTTACGTCCCATGGGAACATATAAATCTTTGGGTATCGATATCGGCTCGGTTTCGGTCAAGCTCGTCCTCATGGATAATGGCCAGGTAGCTAAAGCAGTTTATCGCAGATTCCGTGGGGGGCCGTTTGAAACGCTTTATGAACTTCTTAACGAACAGTTTAGTGAACTAAAGGGGCGCTCATTTCCTCTGGGTCTGACCGGCATTGGCGGGAGGACAGCCCAGTCGATCTTGGGTGGCAAGTTCTTTGGAGAAATTGCCGGTCTTGCCCGCGGGAATTTCCATGCCATACCCAAGGCGAGGACCGTCATAGAGATGGGTGGCGAGGACTCCAAACTTCTCATACTGGACGGTGAACGAAGAATCGTCCTGGACTTTGCCATGAACGCCCAGTGTGCCGCCGGAACCGGTTCGTTCCTTGATCAGCAGGCTAACCGCCTGAAGATTTCAATCGAGGATGAGTTTGGTCAACTGGCGCTGAAGTCGAAAAACCCGCCACGCATCGCCGGTCGCTGTTCGGTGTTCGCTAAAACTGATATGATTCACCTGCAGCAAATAGCTACTCCCGATTACGACATCGTAGCCGGTTTATGCTTTGCGGTGGCGCGCAATTTCAAAAGTTCCATCGCTCGCGGGAAGAAGTTTGAAAAGCCAATTGCCTTCGAAGGCGGCGTGGCCGCCAATCCCGGTATGGTGCGGGCCTTCGCTGAGTTGTTGGGGTTGGGAAATGGCGAGCTGATTATTCCCCCTCACTTTAATGTCATGGGAGCGCTGGGAGCAACCTTGCTGGCCGGGGAAGAAAAGACAATTGTTGAAAACTTCGACTCTGAGAAGATCACAGCCTATTTGAAATACCGCACTGTGGCTGACTCAGGTCGCGATGCGCTCTCATTTGATTTTCCGGACACGAAGTATTACGACATCACCCTGGCTGAGCGCCCCGTCGACATCGATGGCCTGGAGGTTTTTCTGGGCATCGACGTCGGTTCTCTATCAACCAATGTAGTGCTGATCGACAGCGATCACCGGGTGATAGCCCGTCGCTATCTAATGACCGAGGGGAGGCCTATCGAAGCCGTCAGGCGGGGGTTGAAAGAAGTCGGCGATGAGGTAGGCGACAAAGTTATTGTGAAAGCAGCCGGCACTACCGGGTCAGGTCGTTACCTTACCGGTGATTTTGTAGGGGCGGATGTCATCCGCAACGAAATCACGGCCCAGGCCACAGCCGCCATTGATATCGATCCCAACGTCGATACCATTTTTGAAATCGGTGGGCAGGATTCCAAATACATTTCAATCGACAAACAGGCTGTAGTTGACTTTGAGATGAACAAGGCCTGCGCAGCCGGCACCGGTTCGTTTCTACAAGAGCAGGCGGAAAAGCTTAACATTAGAATCGAGACCGAGTTTGGGGAAAAGGCCTTGAGCGCGAAGTGTCCCGTTGGTTGCGGCGAGCGCTGCACAGTGTTCATGGAATCTGACCTCGTGGCGCACCAGCGCAGCGGAGCCGGCAAAGATGACCTTCTGGCCGGCCTGGCCTACTCTATTGTCAGTAACTATCTCACCAAGGTGGTTGGAGACCGCAGGATTGGCGAGCGCATCTTTTTCCAGGGCGGTGTAGCATGGAATAAAGCTGTTGTCGCTGCCTTTGAAAAGCTGCTGGGCAAGACTGTCACGGTACCGCCGCACCATGACGTGACCGGCGCCATTGGAGCTGCTATTCTGGCTAAGGAAAAGGTGGACGAACCGGGTTACAAGAGTTCGTTCAGAGGGTTTGACCTCTACAAGCGGCACTACAAATTGGAAAGTTTCACGTGTCATGACTGCGCCAATCAGTGTGAGATTCACAAGGTGGAGATTGAGGGTGAAGAGCCGCTGTACTATGGCTCTCGTTGCGAGAAATATGACGTTAAGCGACGCTCCGATCAGGTTTTGCCTCCGGATTTTGTACAGCTTCGGCAGAAGCTGCTCTTTAAGAGATACCTGAAGTTTAATAAGCCGAAAAAAGTGCGCGGAAGGATGGGAATCCCGCTGGTGTTACAATTCTACGATCACTATCCGTTCTGGCGCGCCTTCTTTGAAGCTCTCAACTACCGTGTGGTCAACTCCAACGTATCCAGCAAAAAAATTGCAGAAGATGCACTGGAGCTGTTCGCCGCAGAAACGTGTTATCCGATCAAGATTGTTTATGGGCATGTGGCTAATCTTATTGAAAAAAAGGTGGATGCAATTTTTCTACCGGATTTGATAAAGAACGCTCAAGAAACGGAAGAATCGGATGATGGAGCGTATTACTGTCCCTATGTGCAATCAATCGGATCATCAGTACGGGCCCGTTTTGACTTTGAAAGTGCCGGCATCAAGTTTTACAATCCCCCTATATCATTCAGCTCCGATCCTACCGAATTGCGTCAGGGGCTCAAGCGTCTGGCCAAGGACCTGAAACTGTCCGACCGGGAGCTCGAACGTGCCGTTGATGCCGGTTTCAAGTCTTACCAGGCCTATTGGCGAAGCCTTCAAGAGGAAGGGAAGAAGATCCTTAACGATCTGACTCCGAACGAAAAGGCCATGGTAATCGTGAGCCGACCGTACAACGGAAACGATCCCTGGCTCTCCCTTGAGCTTCCCGACAAGATACGTAGGCTGGGGTTTAAGGCCATTCCGCTTGATTTTCTGCCGCTTGGAGAGAGCGAGAATGATTTTTCATATATGTACTGGTTTTACGGGCGAAAGATTCTAACCGCAGGAGATTATATTCGCAAGCACCCTAATCTCTTTGCCGTGTATCTCACCTCGTTTGGGTGCGGGCCTGATTCCTTCATCACCCATTTCTTCCGCAAGCAGATGTTTGGCAAGCCTTACCTGCAGCTTGAACTTGACGAGCACACAGCTGATGCCGGCTTGATAACCCGCTGCGAAGCTTTTATTGACTCTCTCCGTTTTTACCGATTTAGCATGCCTATCAGCAGCTTCAGCATCAGGTACGACGATTTCAAACCGTTCGAGAGGACTATCTACATCCCGAATATGTGTGACCATGCTTACGTCGTGCGGGCGGCATTCGAGCGCTTTGGGTTGACAGCGGAGGTGCTTGACGAACCCGACCAGCTCACTCTTGACTACGGTAAGAAGTTCACCACCGGAAAAGAATGCTTTCCTCTTGTGGTTACCACCGGCGACATGATAAAGAAGATCAAATCCGAGGCATTTGACCCATCGAGGTCGGTTTTCTTCATGCCGGGTGCTGACGGCCCCTGCCGTTTCGGGCTGTACAGCCAGTTCCATCGAATGGTCTTGGACGACCTGGGCCACCGTAATATACCGATTTTCTCCCCCAATTCAAAGGATGGCTATGCGGGCTTCGGGATTGACGATGGCACAACTTTCAGAAAGATTGCCTGGCAAGGGTTGGTCTTCATTGATTACATCGCCAAGCTGTTATATCGATTTAGGCCGTACGAAGTAACCCCCGGTGAATCGGAGAAGCTTTACCTGCACTACATTCAGAGAGTTAATCGCGCTATTGTGAGGGGTGAGCCGTTTGAGCCGCTTGCTGCCGAAGCCGCGACAGCCTTCAGGAGGATTAGGGCCCGTGACGAAAGATTCCCGATAGTTGGGGTGGTAGGAGAGATTTATCTGCGCAACAACAGGTTTTCTAACAACTACCTTATTGAGAAGCTTGAAAAACTTGGTTTGGAAGTCTGGCTTGCGACCTTCTGTGAGTGGCCGATGTATACCTCGCTTGATTTCCGCCGCGATGCCTTCCTCAAAAGAGATTTTAAGGAGTTTATTGAGAGTAGTCTCCAGGTGCTCTTGCAGAAAAGATATGAGCACAAAATTGCCAAAACTTTCAGGCGTCATGTCGATCTCGGGAAGGATTACCCGGTGGGAAAGATGATGAAACTGGCCTATAATTACCTGCCGATAGATTTCAA
>CAZYRH010000034.1:0-18462 GCA_964650395.1 uncultured Ignavibacteriales bacterium | reverse complement strand
TGAAAATCTCCTCAACCACGGCGGGGTCTATGTTAAGTTTTTTCATGTTTTCCAGAAGGATAGAACCGTTCGCCCCGGTATCAAAAAGTATTCTCTTGCCATATACCTCTACAAGGCAGGCGAAACCCCAGTCCGCTTTAAGACCTTCTTTCCACACTTCGTTGTCATAGACAATGGTAATCTTCATTTTGTTACCTCCTTATGGATCCCTGTTGTGCAGGAATCACGATTTCTGTTATATTACACGAGCACTTAGTGTTCTGTATGCGCATATAAAACGGTTCTCACTACACTTCATTCATTAGGGGGAGACCAGAGGTATTGTTCAAAGTCAATAGTGTCGTCGCTGTTGAACGATACACCTTCTTCTGTCAGTAAAGCTTTCTGGATTTCATAGCCGGAACCAGGTTTTAGGGATATAAGCCCTTTGGCATTGACAATTCGGTGCCAGGGCAACTGTTCCTTTCGAGAAGAGGAGTGGAGTATACGGACTACCTGACGGGCCGCCTTTGGATTCCCTGCTAAGGTAGCAATCTGACCATAAGTGGCAACCCTGCCTTCAGGTATACTTTTGATGATATCTATGGCGCGTTTGTGAAAAGGTGTGACCATGTTCTCTCTAATTTATAAAGTTAATCGGGAACCCTGTGCTGTTGAGGCTATCGCATGGTTCAGATTCATAACAAAAAGGTTGGTGTACAGGGCTCATGCCTTATGCACACCCGTCATTCCTGTGAAAACGGGAATCTATATCAAAAACGGAAGGGAAAGAGTAAGCTGTCAAGGTTACATACCCGATTGCTTTTTATAGTTCCGAATAATCATTCCAGAACCTGGTTTCATCCCAAAGCGCGCATAGAAAGGTTCTAATTCCCGATCACAGATTAGGTCTATCATGTAAAGCCCGTTCAGTTTCTCCAGTATCTGTCGAGTCAGCTCTTGGCCGATTCCTCGTCTCTGATAGTCTGGTAACACCTCAAGTAGAGGGATGTAGGCGCTCAAGACACCATCGCTAATAGCACTAATAAAACCTATAACCCGACCAAGATCATTGTCAACAGCAAGAACAATTTGGTCACTGTTAGTCAGCAACTTCAAATGAGTCTCAGGTGAGGGCGGATTGGGCCAGCCCACAAAGAAACCATGTAGCTGGTTTGCAGTAATACCTTCAACTGAATAGATATACGTAATCATGTTATGTTATCTCACGGATCATCTCTTCATAGGCATGGGCCTGAATTGAATGTAATGAGAACGAACGTGGAAAGCAACCGAGAACCCCGTAGGTCATGAACCTCGTGTTCCTGACACTTTCGGATGCTTTAGCTACAATAAAGAAAAAGGAACATGTACGTGCTTCTGCTCTACGTCTCTATTCTTCTTCCGATGGAGGAGAATAGGTAAATGGCGGTTGCAAAGGTAAAGGGCCAAGAAATGACTTAAGAGGAGGTATAATAGGGGGTGAAATACGTGATGATGACTTAGAAGAGATATTTATGGGACCCAGGATCTTTTTTTTAAACCTGCCATCTTTGGAAATGTTAGCATTCCAATGAACATCGAATACAATTTGGAGCTCACGTTCGTCTCTCTGAGGTAAACCTAGGGGCTGTTCTGTCTGCCGCACAAATCTTTTCGTGAAGTGGAGCTGTGATAGGAATTGGAAGAGCTTATCAACCTTGCCTGTATACTTCGGTGGTGACAGCGTGAATTTACCGTCATTTATTGGCTCAAATGGCCTGGTGACAAGAGCTATCAGATCGAGAGGAACTGATCCAGGAGTAGACATTTCGGAGCTGAAATCTTTCTTGATCTTGTTCAATACATAAGAATCGACAAGCAATCCTGTCTTCTTTTCAAAATCGTAAAACTTTTTAGCTGCTGCTTTAACTACGCTTTTCACGAACTTGTCGGAGTACTTTTCATACTTGAGGGCTATTAGGTTCTGATATTCATTCAGATTTTTGAAGGATTCCACATTTTCGTCTTTTCCTAATTCACGTTCGAAAGCTACAATAAGTCTACTGTCGTTGCAAAGAAACACAAACCTCCTGCCTGATGCTCCGTCTTTTATCTTAAGGACTGTCTTAAGTATTAAATAGTCTTTTATGCCCTTGTCACCTTTCTGAGACTTATCCGAGTAATCCTGAAATGGGGGTAGGTTACGCAGAGCGTAGCGCTCGATTTCCTCCGTTGAAATCTTGTCATGCGGAGTTGGAATCACGTCAATTCTATTCTTGATAAACCACTTGCGAACTTTCTTGTCAACAGCTCTTTCCAACTGCGCCACGGACGCAGGGCATTTGTATCGCTTGTCCGAGCAATCGAAAATACACCGTAGCTTATTGCCAATCCCATCAACTGCATTCCGACACAGCCTCACTTTATGCTGTATGATTTCCTTAACGACTAGTTCTGGTACTTGTATTAATAGCTGACTCTTTTCTGTTGACTCATTCAAGAACTCCTCAAACTCTTGAGAAACGATTGACTTTGGGTCAGGCGAAAACATTATATTGGTGTCAAGTGTCACCACAGCACTTTCCACGATTCTTTCTGTGAGTGCTTTATCTGTTGTCATTATATGCAGCCTCTCTGTATACGATCTTTACACCCCCCGCTCCCCCGGCCCATCATACTCAAACGGTGGGGGGCCGAGTTTGCGCATGGGGCGTTCGCAGGTCATCTCTTCATAGGCGTGGGCCAGCAAGCCGGGAACACGTGAAATAATAAAGAAGCCTTTCCCCAAGCGCCAGTCAAAGCCCATGTCGGAGATCACCGCCGCAATAGCGCCGTCAACGTTGATCGGTAGCGTCTTGCCTGACTTCTCGGCCAGGGCCTTTTCAATTGCTTTGCACAGCTCTATATGCTTGCCCTTGTAGCCGTGACGCTCGGCTATCTCGAAGAGCTTGCCGGTGCGTGGGTCGACGTTGTGCAACCGGTGGCCAAATCCGGGCATCCGCATCTTGTTTTCCTTCAGCCAGTCAACCAGCTCGGAGGCGATATCGGTGACATCGTCACCTTTTTCTGCCAATTCCTGCAAGATCTTAGCCGCTTGCTCAATCGCACCGCCGTGCGTGTCGCCGATCGTCAGCACCCCGCCGGCAATAGCGGCATTGAGTGGATTGCCGCCTGAGATAACCGTGCGTGCACCCAGAACGGACGGGGGAGAGGCGCCGTGATCAATAGATGATACGAGTATCGCATTCATCAGGGTGGCTTCGGCCTTGCTGGGAAGCTCACCTTTGAGAATTAAATAGACAGCCTCAGCATAGGAGAGTTTCTCCATGATGTCGGTTATGGAGTAGCCTCTGACTCGGATCTTCCCCGGGCCGATATCAGTTATAGCTGTTTTCCATTTTTCGTCGGACATATTCTACCTCTCATACTTATGTACGCTACGGTTACTCTGTTACCTTGGTCGTATCCATTGCCGACACGCGCTCCCTGACGAAATCTAGCCACAACCCTTGCAAGCTGTCAACTGGCATCATGAAGATCCCCTCGATTGTCTTTTCAAACGGAGCGCGGGATCGGTACAGTATTTCCAAACCCTGGATCCCAAAATAGTATACGATGAAATCTACGAAAGACGCCGCCTCTGCCGATTGGTGTCTTTCTGTATCACTGTTAACTGTCGTGTCAACCGCCAGCTCTTTTAACGGAATGAACTTTCCATCGGTAAGGTAATTCAGGGTTGACTGGTGGTAGTTCTGACCGGTGTAATCAAAGAGAGCGATCAGACCATGTTTGAGGAAGGGATATTTCGGTTCTACGTTCTGCCATTTGGGTAGGAGATATTGCATCAAGGTAGGCCCATAGAAGCTCGGTACCCAGAAATAGATGGCCGTGCTGTCGGCAAAGGGGTACTCCCTTCCGGTCATTTCCCGGCCCTGCCCCAAGCCCGAATAATAGTAGACAATCAAGGTATCCTGAGGCACGTCTATGCCCAGAAATTGGCAATCGCGTCTCAGGGCGGTGAGGTACCCTTGGGCCATGTCGTGAAAACTATCAACCAGCGGATGGGTAGGGGGATAAATGATTTTTATATTCTTGTAGGTATAGGTCTTCCAGTCTTTATACTTGTCATTCACAGGCTTTTTGCCATTTTCTGCATGGTGTGAGCAACTGCAAGGAATTAAAGCAAGTGCTAACAAAACGAATAGGAAAGCCAACTTTTGAGTCGTCTTTACCGGCATTTTCATGTACGCAGCCACTGACATGGTGTCTATTACTGGTTGTAACCTTATATAAAATATTAGAATAATAACGTCTTAGACATATGTCAAACCAACTAAATCGTTATTTTTTTCACAAATACTCTTGACGTTACCGTCAGCATAGACAATATTACATATAAGACAATTTATAAGGTTTTTTGAGGTCTATCCTCTGGAACTGTTGAAAAAAGGGAGGGAAATGAGCTGTACTTGGAGAAGCGTCTGAAGGTTTTTTGCAGTGTTGATGGTCAAACCGATGAAGCAGTTTCCGACTCCCTCTTTTACGAAGAATATACTGATAATAGTAGGCGGATTCGGTAGCGGCAAGTCGGAAGTGTCCGTCAATCTTGCCTGTCACCTGGCGACCAGCCAGCCTGAGCCGGTAGCCGTTGTCGATCTGGACATAGTCAACCCCTATTTTCGCTCACGCGAGGTCGAGAAAGAGCTTGAAGCCTTTGCGGTAAGAATGATAAGCCCTCGTGGCGGTTATCGTTACGCCGATCTCCCCATTATACTTCCGGAAATCAAAGGTGCTATTGAGAGGCATGAAGGGAAAGTTATCCTGGATGTCGGCGGCGATGATGTGGGAGCGCGCATTTTAAGTTCGTTTGCAGGTTCCTTTGAACCGGACGGCTATGAGTTGCTGTTGGTCCTGAATGCAAACCGTCCGTTCACGCGGGATGTGGACAGTTGTTTTAAGCTTAAGGGAGATATTGAAACCGCCTCGCGGTTGAAGTTTACAGGACTTATCTCAAACACGCACCTACTGACCGACACTACGGCTGAAATTGTTCTTTCCGGATTAAAACTGGCTCGCCAGCTCCGGGAACGGACAGATCTGCCGGTAGTGTTCTTAAGCGCTACAGATGAGGCATTAGAGGAAGTTGATCCTAAGGTGCTCGATGTACCCGTACTGAAGATCAATCGCCTGCTGTTGAAACCGTGGGAGAGACAAAAAAGGTAATTGATGCCGGGAATTATTATAGATAAAAACCACTGCAAGGGTTGTGAGCTGTGCGTTCGAGCCTGTCCGCAGCAAATTATTTCCATGTCAAAGGAGATAACGGTGCGCGGGTATTTTTACGCTCAGGTTCACGATCCCTCCCGCTGCATAGGGTGCCGTATTTGTGCTATTACGTGCCCCGATGTGGCCATTGAGGTGCACACGCATGGAACCGTTTTCAGTCTGTTTGACTACTGACGTGAGCGCTACGAGATGAGGAACTGCTAATGGCCCGATTGTTGATGAAAGGGAACGAGGCGATCGCCGAGGCTGCCTTGCGCGCCGGAGCCAGAGGTTACTTCTGTTATCCGATTACACCGCAGAGTGAGGTGGCCGAGTATCTGGCCAGACGGATGCCTGAGGTAGGGGGGGTTTTTCTTCAGGGTGAAAGTGAAGTGGCCGTCAGCAATATGCTGTTTGGTGCGGCTTCGACCGGAAAACGGGTCTTTACCACTTCCTCAAGTCCTGGTATCAGTTTGATGCAGGAGGCGATATCCTATATTGCCGGAGCGCAACTTCCAGTGGTGTTTGTCAATATCATGCGCGCTGGTCCAGGTTTGGGGGGAATCTTGCCGGCGCAGTCGGACTATTTCCAAGCAACCAAAGGTGGCGGGCATGGCGACTACCGTGTGCTGGTGCTGGCTCCCTCGACGATTCAAGAGGGGGCCGACCTGATGATGCTTGCTTTCCATCTGGCAGACAAATATCGCAATCCCGTGATGATGATCGGTGACGGCATGATCGGGCAGATGATGGAACCGGTGGAGTTTCCTGAAGAATATAAAGAGCCCCCGCTGCCACCCAAGGATTGGGCGGCGACGGGCGCCAAAGGGCGTGAGGCGTTAGTTATCAAATCGCTTTTTCTTGATCCGTTTCTGTTGGAGAAGAACTCCTGGGTTCTGCAAGAAAAATATGAGCAAATGAAGCGCGAAGAGGTCCGTTTCGAATTGTACAAGGTAAATCCCCAAAACGAGATACTGATTGTTGCTTACGGAACGACGGCAAGAATCTGTCAGACGGCTATTGACGAGCTGGAACAGGAGGGTGTCAGTGTCGGTTTGCTGCGTCCGATAACGTTGTTTCCCTTTCCGGAGAAACAGATCAACAAAGAAGCCAAGAAGAAGAATATCAAGGTTGTTCTTACTATCGAAATGAGCACCGCGCAAATGATGGAAGATGTCGAAAAGGCGGTGTTAGGCGCTAAGCCAGTGAAGTTTTTCGGGCGGACAGGCGGGATCGTACCATCTCCGGATGAGGTCAAAGAGGCAGCCCTGAAGCTTATCAAGGATAAAACTCGTTCAGCCAGGGGTACGAAACGAAACTGAGGCAGATATGACAGACAGTCAGGCTTCGATATTCACGAGACCGGAAGCGCTCCGAGATGTAGTGACGCATTACTGTCCCGGATGCACCCATGGCGTCATACACCGTCTGGTGGCGGAAGTTTTAGATGAACTTGGAATTCGTGAAAGGACTTTGGGGGTAGCACCGGTCGGCTGCTCGGTGTTTATATACAACTACATAAACTGCGATTTTCTTGAGGCGGCTCACGGTCGCGCTCCGGCCTTTGCCACCGGTTTCAAGCGCCTCCGACCCGACATGATTGTTTTCACCTACCAGGGGGATGGCGACTTAGCTTCTATTGGTATGGCTGAAATTGTTCACGCTGCCAATCGCGGCGAGAAATTCACTACCATCTTCGTCAACAATGCCGTCTACGGTATGACTGGCGGTCAGATGGCCCCCACGACAATGCCGAATCAAGTCACAACTACCTGTCCGTTGGGTCGCGATGTGACTGATGTTGGGTACCCAATTCGCATGGCGGAACTGCTTGCCACCTCGAGAACTCCGGGGTACATCGAGCGAGTCGCGGTGCATTCTCCTCGGCACATTATACAGGCTAAACGGGCGATCCGGAAGGCGTTCACTTACCAAAAAGAAGACCGTTGCTTTTCACTGGTGGAAGTGTTGTCCACCTGCCCCACCAACTGGGGAAAGACACCGGCTGAGGCGGCTCAATGGTTGAACGACGAGATGATCCCGTATTATCCTCTCGGGTGCTTCAAAGAGCCCAATAACGAGGGGGAAGGCTGATGGCTCAGTACGAAGTAACCTTCGCTGGGTTTGGCGGACAGGGAATTATGACGGCGGGACAGCTTCTTGCCTACGCCGGCATCAACGAAGGGAAACAGGTGGCCTGGATTCCCTCCTATGGGCCCGAAATGCGCGGCGGCACCGCATACTGTACCGTCGTTGTCTCGGACGTACGGATTGGTTCTCCCATTGTTACCAATCCGCTGTGTATCTGTGTCTTTAACCGCCCCTCTTTTGACAAGTTTGCTCAGAAAGTTAAAGAGGGGGGGTTGTTTATCATCAACAGTTCTCTCGTTGATGTGACCTCTGACCGGACAGATATTACTCAACTGCTGGTGCCGGCTAACGACATGGCCATGCGCGCCGGTAACGTCAAGGCGGCCAATATAGCGGTACTGGGCGCTTTTATCGGAGCCTCAAGGGTGGTTTCGTTTGATACCCTGAGGGAAACCCTGAAAGAGAAGCTTGGTAAAAAGAAGAGTGTCCTTGAAATCAACCTGAGGGTTCTTAAAGAAGGTCATCAACTGGCTCTCGAATCTCTCGGCCAAAAGGAAAAAGCATGACCCCCGACCTGAACAAACTGCCCAAAATAATAGATCGGTACCCAAAGAAGCCACAATCATTGATTACTGTTTTGCAAGACATTCAGAGGGAATACCATTACCTGCCGAGCGAAGCACTGAAGGAAACGGCCAAGGCATTGGATGTTCCGTTAAGCAAGGTGTTTTCAGTATCGACCTTCTACAATGCCTTCAGCCTGTATCCGCGCGGTGAGCGAGTGATCCGCGTCTGCGTGGGCACTACCTGTCACATACGCGGTGCCAAACTGATTCAGCAGCAGTTGGAGGATCGGTTGAACATCAAGGCCGGTCAAACGACTCCCGATCTGAAATATACTCTCGAAGTGGTCAACTGTGTCGGAGCCTGCGCCATGGCGCCGGTAGTGATTGTGAATGGTAAGTACTACGGCTCGGTCAAGGTCAGCGATATCAAAAAGCTGATGAGGGGAAGGTGAGATGCGTATCGATTCCCCTCAAAGACTACAGGAGCTGCAAAAGGAATACGTAGCCAGAGAAAAAAGTTTTGCCAAGAAAGTTCTGGTTTGCTGTGGGCCGGGATGCTTGGCTAGCGGCGCCGCTCAAATTGTCGAAGAATTCAAGAAGCTCCTCAAGAAAAAGCGCATAAAGAAGTTCTCAGTCGAAGCCCTGAAAGAGACTGGGTGTCACGGTTTGTGTCAGCAGGGGCCGCTGGTGGTTATTGAACCAAAGGGAATCTTCTATACCAAGGTCAAGCCCAAGCATGTTGAAGAGATTATTGAGACCTCGATCAGAAAAGACGAGGTGGTTACCGACCTTCTTTACACTGATCCCAAAACGGGTCAGACTATCGAGCGCTATGCTGATATTGACTTCTATTCCCGGCAGCACAGGATAGCATTGCGCAATCTTGGGAAAATCAGCCAGTACGACATTCGCGACTATATTGCTCAGGGCGGCTACCAGGCGCTGGCCAAAGCGCTTACCACCATGACACCCGACGAAGTTGTCGACGAGATGACCAAATCAGGTCTGCGAGGTCGGGGCGGTGCGGGATTCTCAACAGGAAGAAAATGGGCTACCTGTCTGAAGGCTAAAGAGCAACCGCACTATGTCATCTGCAATGGCGACGAGGGCGACCCCGGTGCCTTTATGGACCGGGCGATCATGGAAGGTGATCCCCACTCAGTGCTGGAAGGGATGATTATCTGTGCTTACGCCATCGGCTCCAAGGATGGGTATATCTATGTTCGTGAGGAATACCCGCTGGCGGTGCAGAACCTGCAACTGGCCATTGATCAGGCCAATGAATACGGGTTACTGGGCGAGAACATCCTTGGCAACGGTTTTTCCTTCAATATCAAGGTCAGCCGCGGCGGCGGGGCATTTGTCTGCGGAGAGTCATCGGCATTGATGAAATCAGTGGCCGGCGAGGTCGGCGAGCCGCGTGCCAAGTATGTCCGCTCTGTGTTGAAGGGATTGTTTGACAAGCCGACGGTGTTAAACAATGTCGAGTCGTTGGCTAACGTGCCGGTCATTATTAGTGAAGGCGGCGAGCAGTTCGCCTCTCTTGGCACTCCCAAGAGCACCGGCACCAAGGCTTTTTCTCTCGTCGGTAAAGTGTGCAATACCGGCTTGATTGAAGTGCCGATGGGCACTACACTGCGCGAGATCATCTATGACATCGGCGGCGGTATACAAAATGATCGGCCTTTCAAAGCGGTGCAAACCGGCGGGCCATCCGGCGGCTGCCTACCGGAATCCAAGATAAATCTTCCGGTCGACTTCGACAGCTTGACTGAGGCCGGATCCATGATGGGTTCTGGGGGCATGATTGTGGTCGACGATCGCACCTGCGTGGTCGATCTCGCCAAGTATTTCCTTTCATTCTTGGTTGAAGAATCGTGCGGCAAGTGCACGCCATGTCGCGAAGGCCTCTACCAACTTCACCGGCTGGCGGTGAAGATCAGCGAGGGAGAGGCGACGGAGGCAGACCTCGACAAGATGGAAAAACTGTCGGAGATGATAATCATCGGGTCACTGTGTGGTTTGGGCAAGTCTGGACCCAACCCGTTTTTGAGCACGATCCGGTATTTTCGGGACGAGTATCTGGCTCATATCAAGGACAAGCGCTGCCCCGCGGGTGTCTGTCGAGCGCTTATTCGGTATGAAGTTATTACTGATAAATGCGATGGTTGTATGGCTTGTATCTCTACCTGCGCCGTTCATGCCATTACCGGCAAGAAGGGCGAGGTACATGTTATAGATCAGGATAAATGCGACAAATGTGGAGCCTGCTATGCGATCTGTACACGACACGCGATTGAGGTGATTTAGGGGATCAAAATGGTTCATCTTACGATAAACGGAAAGGTCGTCCAAGCCACAGAAGGCGAAATGCTTCTGGCCGTCATCAGGCGGGAAGGGATCGAAATACCGGCCTTATGCCATCACGAAGCGGTGGAGCCGTTCGGCGCCTGCCGGCTGTGCACCGTTGAAATCACCAAGGAGGAATGGGACGGCTGGAGTAACTTCGTTACTTCTTGTCTCTACCCTGTCGAGGACAACTTGATTGTCAGCACCCACTCTCCGACCGTGATTGAGCTGCGCAAGACGCTTATTGATCTCCAGCTCGCCCGCAGTCCCAACTCACCTGAGATTCGGCAACTGGCTGAAGAGTACGGCATCACAAAAACCAGCTACGAGGAAATTCCTGAAGGTGATAACTGCATCCTCTGTGGTCTGTGTACGCGTATTTGTGACCAAATGGGATTTGCGGCCATCTCAACGGTCGGGCGTGGACATGGCAAGAAGGTCGCTCCACCTCTTGACGAAGCGCCACCCGACTGTGTTGGCTGTCTGGCCTGCGCTCTTAACTGCCCCACCAATGTCATTGAGTTTACTGATGAAGGCAACATTCGCACCATCTGGAAGAAGCAGTTCGAACTGATCACCTGTACCAAGTGCGGCAAGAAGACTATCACCAAGGATTTTGCCAAAGCCCTCAGCGAATCGAGAAACATTCCTATGAGTTATTTTGAGATATGTGATGAGTGTCATCGCAAGGAGCTGGCACAAACGATGGGCAGAATTGTCTCGTGGTCGCGGGAGGCAGTGTCATGAATTCAAGATTGATCGTGACCCCGAATCTTTGCACCGGCTGCCGCACCTGTGAGCTGGCTTGTTCTTTTGCTCATCCGGTTAACGGCAAACTGGGCCGATCACGCATCACTGTCCTTGATGGAGGCATGAAAGACCTATGGGTCCCAGTGGTCTGTATGCAGTGTGATGATCCCGCTTGTGTCAAGTCCTGCCTGGTTGATGCCTTGCGGCTGAACCCGGAGACGGGTGCTGTTGAGCTTAACCAAGAAAAGTGTGTCAAATGCATGGCGTGTGTGGCTGCCTGTCCCTTTGGCTGCTCACTATTTGACGACCAGCACAACATGATTATCAAGTGTGATCTGTGCGGCGGTGATCCCGTCTGCGCTCGTTTCTGCCCATCCGGGGCGCTGACCTTTAAACCAATTGCCTCTGCTAAGCTAAAGGAGAGCGCATAAGAACAATCCGTGATAGCGTTTTATTCCGTAGCATGAATGGCGTGTTTTTGCTTTTAAGCAAAGGGCCATGTTATTAGGGGTTAAACCGCTAGTGTTGCGTACCAAATATATGTTCACATATTCTTTTGCAGTAGCACGGGCATCATGCCCGTGAATCATGGGCAAGATGCCCATGCCACGATTTAATTTGCTGCTTTTTTTATTAGCATGTATTTCTGGGACATCACACTAGTAATAATCTCTTACCACTCCCACTGAAGAAACATCTGGTTGTAGTGCTCTTAAGAATCACCTTGACTTGCGTTCAATAATAAGCTAATTAAGCACTTAGACATTTGAGTAGGGCAGGTCTCTCCGAGACCTGCCAAAAATTGGCAGGAGTCGGCGGCTTCTGCCCTACGGTTAGTAATATCACTATTAGAAGATGATATTAGATGGACAAGCCAGCTTCTTCAAGAACGTTGCGGCGTCGGTTCAAGCGGGGCAAGTGTTGAGTTATGGGTGGGTTTAAACTGGTCACTCCATCTCCTATAGACAGAAGGGTTGAGTAACCTAGGATGGAAAGATACGTATTAAACATATAACGTAATCGGAGGGACCTCGAAGATGAAACTGAGCGACCGTGAGCAAAACGGTATAGTTGTTTTGGAACCGAAGGGCAAAATCATGGGTGGTCCCGATGCCAGCCTGCTTCACGATAAGCTCCATGAAGTCATGGAAGCGGGGAGAAAGAAGGTGGTGATCGATCTTTCCCAAGTGGAGTGGATGAACTCCACCGGTTTGGGAATTCTTATCTCAACCTACACTACTCTTCGCAACAACGACGGCGAACTGAAGCTGGCCAATGTTACAGATAAGATACAGTCGCTGTTGACCATCACTAAGTTGGTGATGGTGTTCGATACATACGATTCTGTCGTTGAAGCGGTAAAAGCGCTTAAATGACGGCTGTTTCTCACGCGGAACTGAACCTAAGCCTGCACCGCAGGGAAATTCCTGGGTGATTCAGCCGTCTTTTTAGGAGAGTCGACCAGCATGGATAAGGCAACAATCTCGGGAAATACGATTACGATCCCTGCCCACGATAAATTTCTGGTCGCTGTGGATGAGTTCATTGAAGGTGTCCTGCGCCGTTATAATACCGACGAATCGGTGATTGCCGACATTGCCATCTCGGTTTCGGAGCTTGTTATCAACGCTATCTCCCACGGCAGCAGGTCCTCGCTGGATAAATCAATCATTGTCAAGATTAGAAAAACAAACGGTGAGGTGAAGGTGATCGTTTCTGACCATGGATCAGGCTTCAATCCGGAGGAGATTGAAGATCCTCTCGCTGATGAAAACCTGCTCAAGGAAGCGGGTCGAGGGATCTTCATCGTTCGTTCCTTGATGGATACAGTAGATATCAAAGCTTCTGAGCAAGGGACAACGGTTACTATTACCAAAGCCATCTGACAACGGAGACACTCGGTAGGAGTAGAAGGCACAGATATGGAGCTGGCCATCTCGATCCTGTATGTTCTCACCGGCGGTTTTTCTATCTTTTTAGCCGTCACGGTAACGCGGGATAATATTGCTAATCGGTTGAATCGGATAACTGGCGCTATGCTCTTTTGTGCCGGTCTGGGGCCGATTTTTATAGTCCTCGGCTCGGTCCTTCAAAGGACTGGGGTATTAACGGATAGATTCGAGGACTCCACCTTGTATAATTTGCAATACCTTTGGGAGTTATTCTTTTCGTTCTTTCTGCTCTTTTCATGGATTTTTCCTCTGGACCGTCTGAGAGAATTCAAGCATCTGCGTCTGCGTTACTTAATTTTTGTCCCGCAAATCATACACCTGGCGCTAGCACTGTTTTTCGATGAGCTGGCCCAGGCCGGGAATTTTCTTAGGAGCGAAGCTGCCACGGAAGGATTTTCGAGAGTTATTCTGCACCCGCTCTCAGGACTGTTTTCCGGGCTTTTGGTGCTTGTCAGTCTTATCCGCACCTACCAGACGACAATCTTCGGCAGTTTGTATCTGGTTTACCTTTTGACAGCAGTGTACTTCCTTGAATCGGGAAGGAGACTTATCACCAACCCGCGCTTATTAACGCAAACCAGAATAGTTTTATGGGGTACTCGGATAGGTCTGGGGCTGTTTATCGTGGCCTTTCTTGGACCGATCCTCTTGTCCCGGCAATTCTCTAACGAACTCCGCTCCACCTTTTTGGTTTTAGCGCTGCTGACATGGTCCGGCTTTCTTATTTTCGCCATGATTCGCCACCAGTTTCTTGACGTTCGGTTTATTTTCCGGAGATCTTTCGTCTACACCATTACCTCAGCGATGTTGGTGGGAGCCTATGTCTTAGTGGTGCTTCAGTCAAAGAAAATTCTCACACCTTTGTTTGGCCCGCAGGCTGAGGTAGTCAGTTACGCGTGCATTATCATCTTGTTGTTGTTATTTCAACCGATCAACAACTGGATTGACAATCTGCTACGGTCGATGTTTATCCGCACTCGAACCGATCACCGCAACATCATCGAGCGTTTTTCCCGCCAGGTTATCTCCTTGTTTGACCCCCAACTTCTACGACAGATAATCGAGGAAACTTTTAAAACCGCTCTTTTAGTCGACAAGGTTTATTTTGTGTTGTTTGACGATACCGTCGAGGAGTATGCCGTCCTACCCAGCGAAGATTACCCGAGACGAATCGTTCTTGACCGCGGTGACCTTATGCTTCGTGGCATCAACCTTCTTGAGACGCCGACGTACATGTATTCCCTGACCGATTATAAAGAGGGTTCCCCTCTGGCATCCCTTTTGGAGCAACGCCGCATCAGGTTGATCCTCCCCCTTAAGGACGCCAAGCACCTGCTGGGTTTTGTTGCTTTGACCGATAAGGTGGTCGGCTACCGCTACTCGTCGGAAGACATTAACCTGATGGGCGTATTGTCAAATCAGATGGTAACCGCCCTCACCAACGCCAGGCTGTATGTCGAGTCGCTGGAGAGAATGAGGTTGCAGGAGGAAGTCACCATGGCTCGGCAGATTCAGCTTGATCTCCTGCCGTCGGAGCCCCCCTGCTACGACTGTCTCTCTGTTTCCGCTCATTCTACTCCTTCTCGCACAGTTGGAGGGGATTTTTACGATTTCATTCCTATCGGCGACCAGCGCTTGGGGATTGTGATCGCCGATGCTTCGGGCAAGGGCATGCCGGCGGCGTTGATGATCGCGCAGATACAGGCGATTATTCGTAGTGAGGTTAATAATGGCAGCCCCATCAGCACCATGTTGAAAAACATGAATCAACAAATACTTCGCGCTTCTTCTGCTGATAAGTTTGCTACCCTTTTCTACGGAGAGCTGGATTTGGAGTGCGGCAAATTCAGCTACGCCAACGCCGGCCACAACTATCCTTTCCTAGTGCGAGCTGAAGGCAGTGTGGAGCTTTTGAAGACGGGCGGGATGATTATCGGTGCTCTTCCCAAAGTGGAATACGAGTCGTGCGCTGTGCAATTACAACCAAACGATATCGTATTCCTTTTCACTGACGGGCTGTCTGAAGCTCTGGATGCCGACGAACGGGAGTATGGCGAAGACCGTATCCGCGAGTTGGTTCTCAGTCACAGAGCTGATGATCCCCAGACCATTGTCGATCAGGTTCTAAACGATCTGCATACTTATGACCCAACCTATCCTCCGCGAGATGACACTACCATCGTTGCGATAAAACTAAACAACAAAGTGGGACAACATGGACGACAGACACAGGATTTTTGACGAAACGAAACTATTGGCACGAAAAGATCATCATTGCGGCTACCGCTTTTGTCCTCTCTGTGGGAAGACACTCGTTGCCAGCGACATTGAAGGGCACAACCGTATGGTCTGTCAGGACGAAAGCTGCGGTTTTGTTTTCTACCAAAATCCTATTCCGGCCGCCGGCGCGATCATTGTCCAACATGACCGGATACTTATGGTCAAACGCGCCTACCCACCACGAATCGGCTGGTGGTGTATTCCCGCCGGTTTCATGGAATGGGATGAGCACCCTTCGCAAACGGCTGTGCGAGAAGTCGGAGAGGAAACCGGACTGCAAATCAAACTCACGTCATTCTTCGATGTCTATTCCGGTAATGACGACCCGCGTACGAACGCAATCTTGATGCTGTACCTGGCCGAGGTAGTCGGCGGCACCATGAAAGCCTCAGATGACGCTCTTGAGGTCCGCTTCTTCAGTTTTGATGATCTTCCGGATAAGATTGCTTTTATGTCGCACCATCAGGCGCTGAGAGACTACAGCCAACGCTTTCGGAAATGAATGAAGCAATTGTATCACCGTTTGGGAAAAAGCTGTTCCGGCTGTTTTTGCTGTTCTCTCTTGTACCGGCTATCCTTTTG
This sequence comes from uncultured Ignavibacteriales bacterium, assembly GCA_964650395.1. Taxonomy (GTDB): domain Bacteria; phylum Zixibacteria; class MSB-5A5; order GN15; family FEB-12; genus CAZYRH01. The sequence goes on along the minus strand of CAZYRH010000034.1, from coordinate 2,666 downwards.
GCACTGGCGGGGTATTACCTGGTGATTGAGACAAGTTCCCTCCCGTCAACTGAGACCGATCATTATTCCAAGGAGTTAACCAACTATTACAACGACTTCCTATTCAAAAAAATAGACGGCTGTCTCGACGATCCTCACTTGGACAGCAATGCTCTCTTAACGTATCCTGATTTCGTCTTTTGGGAGTCAAGTGGTCAAACCTGTTTTGGTGGGAGTGGTGCGCGCTTCTCTCCAGAGGTGGTTGCCGCTATTGTGCAAGCCGGAGAAAATCGGTCTCATGGCTTTGTGGAACGTGATAAATCCATCTATCAGTTTTCCTGCCGGGAGCTCGCCGGCGGCACCCACCTTTGCGGCGGGTACCATCATGGCCGCGAGTACGCTAACCTCCTGGCGTCATTTCAGACCGGCTACGCCTCGCGAACCTCGGCTGAAGAACTCCGGCCCAGGTATATATTTTTTCTTTCGATGATATTCGTCGTACTCTCGATAGCCACAGTAGGTTTTGCTTACTTGTTCTCAGCGCGTCTCTCCCGAAACCTCACTCGACCCTTGATGGACCTCAGTAATGCTTCCAAAGAGATTGCCGCTGGTAATTTTAAGCTTGCCGTGCCATTGTCGGGAACGGGGGAGATTAAGACCTTGATTGCCAACTTCAATCGCATGGCTCAACAACTGGACAAAACTACTGCCAGGCTTGCCCAGAGTGAGCGAGTTGCAGCCTGGCGGCACGTAGCGCAACGTTTTGCCCATGAACTGAAAAACCCTCTCCAGCCGATACTGATCTCGCTTTATCAGATTGAAAAGTCTTTGAAGAGTTCCTCTGGCTACGAGCAGGTTATCGAGCCTTTACGAGCGATATCGGAGGAGATAAAGCATTTGACTGCCTTAGCGGATCGGTTTTCGCAGTTGGCCAAGCTCCCACCGCCAAGGTTTGAAAAGACCGACTTAAATGAGTTGCTTACATCAATAGCCAATCTATACAAACAGCAGCTTGCTGCCTACGATTTTGTCCTGCGACTGCCTTCGCAACGGATATACGCCAAAGTCGACGCCACCTACTTTCGGGAAGCGCTGCACAATTTACTCCAGAATGCTATGGATGCCTCCGAAGAGAGCGGCAGAATCGTGGTGGAACTGAGGTTGCATGGCGACACGGTAGATTTCGTAGTCCAGGATCATGGCCGAGGTATGAGCGAGGATGTTATGGCTTCGGCCAGAATGCCGTACTTTACGACAAAAGAGAAAGGCAGCGGTCTCGGTCTGGCCATAGTTGAGAAAACTGTCAATGAAATGGGTGGGCAGTTGTTGCTCAGTTCGCAGGAAGGGTACGGCACCACGATAACTATGTCATTGCCCCGAAAAGAGTGACTCAGGATGCCTCAGAAGATACTGATAGTCGATGACGAGCCGAATATCACTCTCTCTTTCTCTTCCTTGCTCCAAGATGAAGGATACCAAACTACCACAGCCGCAACGGCGGAGGAAGCTATCGACAGGTGTCTCGAAGCCAGTTTTGACCTTGTCCTTTTAGATTTGCACCTGCCAGGCCAATCCGGTATTGATTTTCTTAAATCGATCAAAGAGGAACTGCACCCACCGATGGTGCTGGTTGTCTCAGGTCAATCTGACATTCCTACCGCCCTGCAAGCGATCAAGTTGGGAGCTATCGATTACCTGGAGAAGCCGGTGCAGCCGGAGAAACTAATTTCCAGTTTAAGGTCTTCGCTGATGCTCGCCACCGCCAATCGCCAGCGAAACATGATGGTCAGCGAAATTGACCAAAGTTCCCAAATAATCGGTAATTCCAAAGCCATCAAAAAGCTTCTCAAGATCATCACACAGGCTGCGCCGTCCCAGGCGACTATTCTCATCACCGGGGAGAACGGCACCGGCAAAGAGCTGGTGGCTACTCGAATCTATCTTGAGAGCCAGCGAAGAGACAAGCCGTTCATCAAGGTTAACTGCCCTGGCATCCCGACCACCCTTTTTGAATCTGAGCTGTTTGGACACGCCAAAGGAGCGTTCACTGGAGCAGTCAAGGACTATCCCGGCAAGTTTGTCCTAGCCGATGGCGGAACCATATTCCTCGATGAAATCGGCGACCTGCCGCTTGAATGCCAGGCAAAACTACTGCGGGTACTTGAAACCGGCGAGGTCGAAACCCTCGGATCGGTTCAAAAGCGTCTCGTCGATGTGCGGGTGATCTCCGCTACTAATAAGAACCTGCAGAAGTTCGTCCGTGAAGGGAAGTTTCGTGAAGACCTATTTTATCGCATTTCTGTCTTTTTGGTGGAGGTTCCACCGCTGCGCGATCGGTTAGACGACATCCCGCTGTTGGTGGGGGTGTTTCTCAAACGCTTTGATCCCGCTCAAACAACAAGGCTGTCAGCCGAAGCCCTGGCGTATCTGACAACTCTTAATTATCCCGGCAATGTGCGTCAACTCAAGAACATCATTGAGCGGCTGACCATCCTTTTTCATGATCGGACGGTGGAGGTCGACGATCTTGTGGCGCATGCGGTGCCGTGCGCTCCCTCCGGGAGTCTCCGTGGTCACACCTCGTCATTGTCGGAAAAGATAGCCGACTTTGAAAAGTATCTCATTAAAAAAACCCTTGACGACTCTGGGGGAAATATCTCCGAAGCCGCCCGTCTCCTGCGAATTGA
>CAZYRH010000033.1:0-18895 GCA_964650395.1 uncultured Ignavibacteriales bacterium | reverse complement strand
AGTCGAACCGGACAAAGGGCTGTACATTCGCGGCATACCGGTCATGGAACTGAGGAAAAAGCTGCCGGAGGAAATCTTCTGGTTATTACTTATCGGAGAGCTTCCATCGGAAGAGGAGCTTAAGCTCTTCCAGAAGGAACTCAAAGAGCATGGCGAGGTGCCCAAGTACATCTGGAAGGTGCTGAAATCAATGCCCAAGACCTCACACCCGATGGCAATGCTGGATACCGCCATTCTCGCTATGGAAAACGAGTCGGCCTTCCGCCAGCGTTACAACGAGGGCATGAAGAAGACGGAATACTGGGAACCCGCTATGGAAGACGCTATGACGGTGATGGGGACAATTCACACCATTGCTGCTGGTGTCTATCGTATCAAGTACAAGAAGGGTGAACTGGTTGAGCCGTCCAAGAAGCTCGACTGGGCCGCCGACTATGTCAGGATGCTTGGCCTTCCCCCCAAGAAGGGTGAGACAGCCAAAATGATGCGTCTGTACCTTGTCCTGCACTCCGACCATGAGGGCGGCAACGTTTCGGCCAACACTTGCCATACGGTTGGCTCGGCGCTGTCCGATCCGTTTTATGCTGTCTCGGCCGGTCTCAACGGCTTGGCCGGGCCTCTGCACGGTCTGGCCAATCAGGAGTGTCTCAACTGGGTTCTGGAGACTATGGACAAGTTTGGCGGCGTTCCCACCGAGGAAGATATTCGCAAGTATGCCTGGGACACACTTAACAGTGGCAAAGTTATACCGGGCTATGGTCACGCTGTCCTGCGCGTTACTGACCCGCGTTATGCGGCTTTCCGCGCTTTTGGAACTCAATACCTCGCAAAAGACCCCGTGTTCCAGACGGTGGACCGTGTTTTCCAGGTTGTACCGGGCGTCCTCAAAGAGCATGGCAAAGCGAAGAATCCATGGCCTAATGTCGACGCTGGTTCCGGCGCTATTCTCTTCCACTACGGGCTGAAGGAATTCGAGTACTATACCGTTCTCTTCTCCGTCTCACGTTCTATGGGCATGCTTTCGCAGTTGGTCCTCAACCGTGCTTTAGGAACCGCCATCACCCGTCCGAAATCCGTCAGCACGACGTGGTTAGTGGACCAGATGAAGAAATAGCCTAACTCCTCCTGCAATACAAAAAAGAGCGGCCCAGCAATGGGCCGCTTTTTTTGCCTTCTTAAACAGCCGAAAAGTGCTTGTCTGACTTCGCTACAGGTGTATACTTAATCAATGTAACCTTTGGTAATGGGTTTTGCAGCAAATGCGACAAGACAATTCAGGCGTTGTCAACTTTGGGGATTTAGCTATCCCACAGCGGTTACTGACTGCTCAGAATGAGGGCAAGCTTGTTGTCTTTGCAGGCGCGGGGGTTTCAATACCATCAGGATTGCCCAACTATAATGAGCTTTGCTCCAATATAGAGGACTGTTTCCGGGAAAAGCGCCGCAAGCACGAACAGTATGAAGACTTCTTCGAGAGGCTCTGCGATAAGCATGGCCTGGAAGTACGTCAGCAAGTGTGCCTTGAGCTACAAAAGAACAACTCAAACTACAACCATCTACACCGTGACATCATCAGATTGTTTTCAGCAAATAAACAAGTTCGAATTGTCACAACGAATTTCGACCGGCTCTTTACTATAGCAGCTAAAGAAACTCGCCAAGCCCCTGTTCAAGATTCGTATTACAGTGGTCTCCCCGTTGGAATGGAGTTTAAAGGAATTGTATATCTACACGGCTGTCTTAACCGAGATCTCGAGGACCTTGTGCTCACGACCAGGGATTTCACCAATGCTTACATGGCAGCAGGACGAGCAGGCATTTTTCTGGATGAGGTGTGTCGTGAGAACTCTGTTCTATTTTTAGGTTACGGCCTTGGAGATTATCTTGTACGACGCTTCATAGGGCTGCTACAGGACAAGTATCCCCAGCTCTATTCGGTAATTCCTGAAGACGACGTTGCAGAATGGCAACGCGCTAGCATTGAAACGGTTAAGTATCCGGTTCAACAAGGCAAGAGCAAACACTCCAAACTAGCCGAAGGTCTCCATGAGTGGGCAAAGTACTCTGAGATGAATAAAGAAGATCAAACACAATACCTGTTATCCCAAAACGTAGAACTGGACCGAATATCTATTGACAACAGCTATGTGGAGGAAGAAAAGAAAATCAGAGTAGTAGCCTCATCAGATCCGTCTCGAGATGAAAGAGATGATCAAATATCTGTAGTCACCAGCTATGTGGAGGAAGAAAAGAAAATTGGAGTAGTAGTGTCATCATATCCGCTTCGAGATGAAAGAGATGAGAAATACATTATCGAAATCTTAAGAGATCTACCGACAACACGTTTCTTCGTAAGCAATGCAGTCGATCCAAAATGGATGGATTGGCTAGACGAGCGCGAGATTTCAAAATCGCTATTTGACCCTGAGTGTAAGCTTTCCGAGACGGAATCACTTCTGACGGATTGGATCTGCACCCGTTTCGTATGTTCAGCGCCAGAGACAGTGTTCGGCCTTGTTCACAAGCACGGCCAGCAGCTTAATCCGGAGTTCTGGCGCCGTATCGTTTGGCAAGTCACACGTGCGGAGGAGAGGCCGGAGCCGAAGGTACTTGCCAAGTGGGTCGCTATACTTCTGAGAGATGTGCCTACTGACGCATATCGTTACCATAGCATAGACTATCTGCTAACTAAGTGTAGATATCCCGAAGATAAAGGGGTTGCGATCCAACTTCTGGAATACCTACTCAGTCCAGTCATAGAGACTGAGCCCTCATTCTACATCTCGGAGAAGATGAAAGCCGAAGAGAACGAGATTGATCTGCGTCTTCGGCTGCGAGGCGACAGCTACTGGCTCGATGAGTGCTGGCAAGGTTTGTTTAAGCCCAAACTGGATGAACTGTGGCCAACTTTAGCCCCGATTGTGCAATTACACCTGACATTAGCCTACACGATAAACGAATCCATCGGCCATGCTGCTGGTGACCACGACCGAGAATCATGGTCGCGTTCTGCCATTGAACCTCACGAACAAGATAAGCATAGGAGATCGTTGGACGCGCTGCTTGATGCGGCGCGGGACGTTTTAGAATGTGCACTTGCAAATGATCCGTCAGCGGGCGATTGTCTCATAGCAGCTTGGTTTAGTTCCGGTGTACCTCTTTTGAAGCGTATTGCCATCCATGGTGTCTCGATTGCATCGCACTGGATGCCAGACGAGAAGATCAACTGGCTTCTGGAAAAGGATTTGATTTATCATCATCCGTATAAACATGAGGTGTTTCAAGTAATTGCCAAAGCTTTCAAGGATACCAGTGGAGTCGTTCAACACAGGCTTGTTGAAAGAGCAGAAAAAGGAGCAAACTCAAATGGCTGATACTGACGAGCAAAAACGCTCCCGGGAATATGAGAAATATAATCTGCTTAATTGGATCAACAGTAATGCGCCTGATTCCAGTATAGCAAGAGAAGCATTTGAAAGAGTTCAAAAAGAACACCCAGAGTTCCTTACGAGAGAGTACCCTGGTCTGGATCATTGGGCCTCCGGAATCAGACTCGTTGACCATAAGAGTCCGCATAGCGCTGAAGAACTTCTCCAGGAGTCACCTGAAAAGTGGATCGAAGTGTTGCTCCAGTTCAAAGGTGATGTTTTACACGAGCAACCGGACCGGGAGGAATTATTACAAGAGGTTACCAAAGCCGTAAACATGTCATTTGATTGGGGGCTTCGGCTTGCCATAGCACTCGCGCAAAGAAAGGAATGGAACAGCGATATCTGGGGGTATTTAATCAAAGGTTGGAAGCAAGGTTCACTGTCTGAAGAGCAATGGCATGAGACTATCCTGTTTCTCTGCGAGTATCCTGCGCTGTACACATCGACTATTGCGGTAGCTGAGCTTGTCGAGGAAGGTGTCAAAAAAGAGGATGGTGGCATACAGTTCTCGATCCTGCCTGAAGCTGAGAGCCTGTCGGACAAGATTTGGGAATCGCTGCAAACGGTCGCGGAAGAGAAATGGGAAGGTTACGGCTGGTTGGACGCTGCTATGAACCGTTCCGCCGGAAAAGTGGCCGAATTCTGGTTGCAGGCTGTATACCAGCGAAGCAAAGTTCAAGGAGATACTTGGGAGCACTTGCCTGATGATTACCGAACCAGATTCAAGCAAGTTATTGATGGTAAATCCTTTGCAGCGAAACTGGGTAGGGCGATTCTGGGGAGTAGAATCCACTTCCTTTACAACTTGGATGCCAAGTGGACCGAAGAAAACCTCCTACGACTTTTTGATTTCGACGCTGACAAGGAAAAGGCGGAGCAAGTATGGCATGGTTTTCTGTATTGGGGCAGGATTCCCAGCGCCCTGAGTGAAGACTTTAAGCCATTGCTCCGGCGAGCGGTCCCATACATAAGAGATGACAGTGAGGGGCTGCGTGAGCGTCTTATCAATCACATAGTAGATATCCTCCTGCGAGATCCCGGGGATCCGTTAGCTGATGGTTGGTACTACGATATTCTGAGAGTTTCAGCGACCACCGAGGAAGACAGAGTCAACATGGCCACTCGCATCTGGCACACACTTCGAGAAGCAAGTGACGATTTCAAGAAGTCGGTTTGGGATCGCTGGCTGAAGAAATACTGGTCTGACCGTACAGAAAACAAGCCAATTGCCTTCACCAAAGACGAAGCTGACAGGTTTATTGAGTGGGTCCCCAGGCTGCGTGTAGTTCTCAAAGAAGCCGTCGATCTCGTCTGCCTGACAAAGCCTTTCAGCCTGTATCAAACGCACCTTTACTACGACATTCGCAAGGGTAAGCTGGTCGATACAAATCCGGCCGAAGTCCTGAAGCTACTGGTTTACATACTGAAAGATGTTCCCGATTCCTCGTTGCACTGCTACGAACTGGCTCCCCTGTACAACAGCCTCGTCGAGAAACTCGGTGAGAAAGCGACAGGTCCGCTGGCAGAACATCTAAAGCGACTGGGTTGCTTGTAAGGAATGCTCTCCGTGGTGCACCTCCTCGTCCGCCTCGCCCAAAGAGAGTCGGGACACCTTTCGACATGCTCAGGTCAGGCGAGAACGTACGCCAACTACAAACGACAAAAGTACTGGATTCCCGTTTTCACGGGAATGACAATGGCAGAAGCACAAAGACTTCTGCCCTTGACTTGAAAGATGGTATCTGCGAAACTTATGGGGTTTGCATGTCGTTGTACTTTTGCCTGCGAAACAATTGAGAGCTGTTACGCCGGCATTTCTTCGGTTGCCTCTTCGCCGAGCTTCCTTAGCGAAAGGTGCTCTTTTTTCAGGAAATAGAACCCCATTACGGTCACTACAATGTACTGCACGGCATGAAGAACCAGCGCGCAGGATAAAGCGTTCTCCTTGGAGATACCGTACGCCATCAATGCCCATACCGCACCGGCGTGATACACACCCACAAACCCGGGCGATGACGGCACCAGGATAGATATCGATACTACGACGAGAAGGACATATGAAGCGTCCAGTGAAAGTTTGAATCCAAAAGCCCAAAAGACAAATATATTGGAAAAACCCATAAGCAACCAGATCAGAATGGTCTGGCCCGCCACCGAGGCCACACTTTTGACATTACTCAAAAACTCCAGCCCGCGCGAGAACTTCAAGACGACATTTTGAAGAACCTCTCTCGCTCGACGGGGCACAAAAAACAAATACCTGGTCAGCAGCCGTCCTACCTGATTCGGTTTGAGAGCTAAAAATAGCACCACCAGAATGCCCAACAGAGCGGCGCCAATGGCAATGTTCAAACCGAATTTCATCGACTGATCCAGTGATAGATGCGACGCATACAGCACCACTCCAAAGATCAGCAGCAGCGCAACAAGATCAAAGACCATTCTCTCCACAAAGATAGTCGCCAATGAGGCGGATTTGGTTATTGACCTATCCTGCGAAGACAGTGAGTAGGCCCGCACAAACTCCCCCAGCCGCAGAGGGAGAACGTTGTTGGCCATAAATCCGATCCACGTGGCAGCCACAAGCTTGGAAAACTCTACCTGTTTTATCGGCGCCAGCATGTACCGCCAGCGAAACGCCCGCTGGTACATCGTTACGTAGATGAGCACAGCATTCGGGATAAGCCATAGGTAATTCGCTCCCCGTAGAGCAGCCTTTAGCTCCGTGAAGTCGATATTGCGAAACAAAAACCACAACAGGACGACGGAAATCCCCAACCCAATCAGCAAATAAACAACTTTTTTTTGGCCAATTGTCACTTGTGACCACCAACAATAGTTTCCAAAAGGGCTTCAAATTTCTTGGCTGCTCGATCCCAGTTGAATTTCTCGGCCCACTGAAGCCCTCCCTTTTCAAGCTGTACTCGCAGGTTGTTGTCAGTGAGAATCATGACAATCTTGCGCGCCAGTTCAGCAATATCACCATAGTTATACAGAAAACCGGTCTGGCCATCCTGAACGGAGTCTTTCAAGCCGGGGACATTGGCAGCCACAACAGCTGTACCGACGGAGTTGGCCTCAATGTTTGTCAACCCCCAACCCTCTTTTAAGGACGGTAATATCGATACATGGGCGCGCCGCATCCGCTCCACTTTGTTCTGCTGCGACACGAAACCGGGGAATTCAACAGCCGCCGATAAGCCAAGCGACCGGGTTAAGGACTTAAGCTCGCCCAAATAGTCGCCATTGCCTACCACCATCAGGCGGGCGTTTGGTACCTCTCTTTGAACGAGGCTAAAGGCACGAATAAGGTGCTGGATTGACTTGTATTTCTTGATCCGTCCCAGGTACAGGATAGTGGGTTGTTTATATTTGGACACCTCGGGATCATACGCATATACCTGTCGATCGATACCGCAGTGAATCACCGATATATCTTCGCGGGGGATTCCCCGCTTGGCAATATCATCGGCCGTAGATTCGGAGATGACATTGAACGGCATCCCGTTATAGACACGCACCAGCGGCTTTTCCGCCAGATAAATATAGGTGCCAAGGACAAAATTAATCTCCTGAAAGACAGTTGTGGCAAATAGGTGCGGAACAACCACCAGTGTCTTGAGCTTCAAATACAGTGGCGTGTAGAAGGGAATCTTGTTGATGTCTTCCACCAGGATATCGAAGTGATTCTCTCTGACAAGTTTTCGCAGGTGAAACGGCGCAATCAAATTGAAGTTGTAGCGTCTGCCGCACCTGATAATCCGCACACCCTCTATTGTTTCTTCCGGTTGACAGCCTTTATACCCGGAACAAAACAGGGTAATTTCGTGACCGTACTGAACCAGCCGACGCAGCAGTTCTTCCAGGTGCACCTCGGCCCCACCGGCAAACGGGTTTTTGAGGTCATTCCAGTTCAGCGCCAGTATTTTCATGAATGGCCTCGGCCAACCGTATCAGAGGCGGAGCTTCCTTTCAGCAGTTCCTGCAGCAGCCTCTTTACTCGATCATCGTGAGGATTGAATTGTAACCAGCGTTGCAACAGCGCCCTCATAGGCGCCGCCTGTTTGGTCTCGTAGTACAATCGCATCAACTCCTCAAACGCCTGCCTATAGGTGGGATCAGTGTCAAGTATGTTACTAAAGAGACGTTCCGCTTCATCATTCCGACCGATCTTCCGTTCCACCCGCCCGAGCAGCAAGTTAAGTCTCAGTTTGTCGCCGTATTGGCTTTGTTCAATCAACGCACGCAACTCATCGGCTCGCCCCTGTTCGCTGTATAGAGCTGCCAGGAATTCAATGGCGTCAGAAGCATAAGGGATCTGGTGGACCGCCAGCCTTACCAACCTCTCCGCACCTTCCAAGTCGCCCGCTCTTCTTAGGGAGTCAGCCACTACCAGAAATCCGTTAGCCCAGTTCCTGGTTAAACGGACTGTGGTTTCGTCCTTATAGATGGACGGGTCATTCACTCCCCGTGATTTGAATAGGTCCGGATTCGTGAAAAAATCAGTAGAGGTCTTTATATCGACGCGCAGAGGGCTACCGATACTATCAAGCCTCCATACCATACCGCTCATGACCAGAAGGGTATCAATCGGCTTACCCCTGTATCTCTGCGACCCTCTTCCCACAGTAACAGCGAAATTTACGGGGAACCGGCCATAGTTGTTAGTAATTATCGCATCAGCAATTTGATCCTGCAACCTGAAGATAGTACCGTCAGCAATACGATATGGCCTGAGCTGATCGATTCCCTCTTCAGTCAGACCCAACTCAAGGCCCATGTTGTTCTTGAGCTGTTTGATGTACCATTTGGTGTTGGCCAGCGAAAGGTTGACGACTCTCACGTCCCGCCGTACTCCGTACGCTTCCTGCAAACACCAGAGGGGAAAAGTATCATTGTCCCCAAAGGTGAATAAAATGGCATCCCGGTCGGCCGACGCCAGAAGATTCCATCCATAATCGTAAGGAATATAGTTTCGGGAACGATCACAAAAGTAGTAATTCCCGGCGAGAGCAAAAGTGGGAAGAAAAAATAGAACCAGTGATGAGGCCATAATTACCTTTTTCGGCACCACACTGAACTTCGCCACGGCTTCCCGAATATATTGCACTCCTACTGCAATTCCGATACCAATCGCCAATCCAAAAAAGACAAAAGGGGGTGTGAAGAAGTAATCCCGGTCGCGAACTTCGATGTGGTCGATTCCGGACAGTGGATGCTGTCGGGTGCCGTCAGCGAAATTCATATACAGAATCAGACCGATCGACGAAATCACCAGCAACACTAAAAATGGTAACCCTATACCGCTGCGGCGTCGGATAACCTCCCAGATACCGAACACTCCCAGCAGAAGAAACACGACGAATTTCGGTCCCGTTAAACCGTACTGCCGGTTAAAGAACCGCCAAAACCCCATCCGTTGAAAGTCGCCAAACTGATGCCCCCATTCGGCGCGACGTTTGAACATCCGCTCGACCATTGACTGCGAACCATACTGCTTGCGCTCCAAGAAGTTGATAGTGGAAGCGAGGCTTGCTGACGGGTTGTCTTCGTTAATTGTGGGTTGCTGCGCTGACCTGATGGGGATAAACAGATGAATAGAGTACCCGGCGACAGCGCATAAGAGGATCATCAACGCCGACCTCCAATGTGATATCTTCAAGAGCACGCCCAGAACTATGACAGCGGCGGCTGATACGACCAGCCCGTAAAAGAAAGGCTTCACCCCAAGGACCACCAGCAAAACGCCGGCAGTTGCTACCAGAAGCAGCCAATTGAAATCACGCCGCATCACCACGGCGAGAATAATGACCACAATTACGGACGCCACCAGGAAAGCTGTGTAACCCTTTGGAAGGAAAAGGATCGCGGTCATCGCCGCTGCCGCCAGGATAAACCAGGAATAAACCGGGTAGTGGATCTTTGGTTGGCTTGCCTTTTTCCGTGAGAAATACTTAAACAGAGAATATAGTGCCAACAGAATGAGGGCGATGAAAGCTGCTTTCCCTACCGTCCCTAAGACGCCTGTCGCACTTCCTCCGATAGGTCTAGGGGAGCTAGCGCCGCCCAGCGAATCGATCATCGTTCCAAATAGGGGCGCCACGGCCACCAAAAAACCGACCCCTATTAGGATGTACCTGCCAGGGATACGCTCGAATGAGAAAATGTAAAATAAGTACAACAGAAATACGATAACCACCGGGAGATAGTACGGAACCTCGCCGGTACGGGATGACATAGCAAAAACAAGATAGAGCTCCAGCGCGAAAAAAATGGCCGTCGCAAACCAGGCTTTGGCTCCTGCTTCCTTTTTAATAATGAAAAAGAGAGCCGCAATCGGGATTATTATAAAAGTGGTCATATGAACGCCAATGCCGAGAAAGCCAAGGTAGACGATTAAAAGCATAATTCGCTCGGCCCCATGTGATCCTTTCTTTTCCGCATAGATCATCGTGAGCCACAGCATGGCGCTCATCAGCATCGTGGTCATGCCATACACCTCAGCCTCAACGGAATTGTTCCAGTTCGTGAAGCTAAAGGCTAAAAAGAGCGCACCTGCTGCACCACCGGCGTAAACTAAAAGCCGAGTGAAGACGGAACGGTCGGAACCAAACCACATCCGCAGTATTCGAGTAGCGGTCAAATATCCAAAAAGCGCAGTGAAGGATGAGCAAAAGACGGAAATAAAATTGACTCTCACGGCAATGTCGGATGAGAGCGGAAGGACACTGAAAATGCGTCCGATAAGGATATAGAGAGGCGAACCGGGAGGATGGGGAACGCCCAAGGTACAGCATGCTGCGATAAACTCACCGCAATCCCAGAAAGAGAGCGTGGGTGCTTTGGTCAGTGTGTAAACTACCAAAGCGGTCAGCCAGACGCCAATAGCAACTAGCGCATGAGGAATATCAAATTTGTTGCCGAAGTTGTCTTTCATCCGCCAAAGACCGCATTGTCTCTGTCTTACAGGTCAAAACTACAGGAGCTTTGGCCTACTCAGGTACAAAGTTGTGAGAATATAACGGATTCCGGCACTAAGGCAAACCCCTTTTGATTATGTTCCATACCTTGCGCTTAAAGTAGGGCACAATCCCTGCGATCATGCCAGATTTCCGTGGGCAGCTCGCCAAAGGCGAGTCCACATCTGCTCCAATCCTCAGATTCTGGTGGGACAAAAGCTCTGTACTTTGACGAAAAGGAAAATGTCAAAACTGCAGGAGTTTTGACCTACTCGGCTACAGTAGCTTGAGAAAAAACCAGGCCAAGAAAAAGTTGACAGGTTTAGGGATCAGATAGTACATTGTTACATGTGGGAGAAAATAGCGGGTGTTTGTACATACATAGGTCACTTTTTGTGTCACATTGGACAGCCCAATTGCAATTAGATTTTTGTCGCCTATGAGCGATGACCCATGAGTATTCGCAAAGAAACATTCGATGATGCGAAACTTGCTATGGACTTTTTGGAAAACATAGCACACAGTAATATCCACTACATATTTCGAGGACATAAGGACAGTGCTTATCGTTTACAAACGTCATGGTCTCGTTCTTATAAATGTCCAGTTGAATGTTTAGCATATGAGTTAGATAGATTGATTAATAAGTTCCGAGTTGGTTTAACAAAAAGTGGTCTTACGCCTTTCGAGAACAACAATAGGATGGATTGGCTAGAATTTGCTCGCCATCATGGGGTACCCACGCCGTGTCTGGATTTTACATACTCACCGTACTTTGCCTTATTCTTTGCTTTCAACGGCATAAGAGATGTTCCAATCATTGAGGATAAAAAGCAGTATGTCGCTATTTATGCACTAGACATTTTCGCACTAGCGCACGCATGGGCGTCTAAGTTTCGCAATTTGTTTGGGCATGGTGAAGATTTTGATCAAGCGTATCAGAAGTTTCTCTACCCGGGAGAGGCGTTGTTCGAAGACGGTTTTCCTATCACCTTACAGTTCGTACCATTTCCAAGTAAGCATAATAGAAGAATGCAGAGGCAACTTGGTGCCCTTCTCTATGATACCTACGACTATAGTATGATTGGGTTTAGCGACTTGGAAGATTTAATAGAGAATATCAAAGAACCCGATGTGGGTTATCCCAATCAAATCGTAAAGCCCAGAGACCCTACTTTGACAAAAATACTTGTAAACAAGAAATGTGCTCGTTATATCTTTGAAAGATTAGAGCTTATGGGAATAATAGGGACATTTCTGTATGGCGACCCGAGCGGAGTGGCAATGGATGTTATCAATTCTTACTACTATAATCCCAAGACAAGTTATCTCCGTGACATTGGCTTCCCTCCTATAAGTGACGACGTGAGGATGTAGTAATAGGTTGATGTCGACCGTTAGGCATAGTTTAGCACTAACTCCGCAATCATGCCAAGTGAGCGTTACCCGTATGAATCGGCAGGACTCCTGCCCTACAGGGGTTTTGACCTACTTGGTTTTCTCCATTCTTTTCACATACCCATCCAGAATCCCATTGACAAAAGCCGGTGATTCGGAGGTGGAGAACTTACGCGCCAGTTCTATGGCTTCATTGAGAACGACCTTGACGGGGGTGTCAGGGATGTGTTCAATTTCGACTAGCGCCATTCGGAGAATCGTGTGGTCAATCGCTGCGATGCGATTTATATCCCAGTTCTCAGCCAGCGTGGTAATCTGCTGGTCGGCCCAGTCGCGGTGTTGGCCGGTAAGAGAGAAGAGAGTGTGAGCGAATTGAATATTCTTTTCGCTCAGCTTATGATCTTTAATGATCTCAGCAAAACTCTCCTCAGGCTTAATTTCTCCACAGTCAGACGCATAGAGCGCCTTCAGGACCAGTTCACGGGTCAGACGCCGCGGGGACTGTTTCATCTCATCCCATGTCGCGATAGAGATTGATCATCTCAATGGCGGCCTCGGCGGCATCCCAGCCTTTGTTGCCTGCCTTGGTGCCGGAACGTTCAATCGCTTGCTCGAGCGTGTCAGCGGTGACCAAACCATAGATAACCGGCACCCCAGTTTCGAGAGCAATGCGGGCTATCCCTTTAGAAGCCTCACTGGCAATATAGTCAAAGTGAGGCGTATCGCCGCGAATCAATACCCCCAGGCAGACGACCGCATCAAAATCGCCGGATTTCGCCATCCGCGAAGCCGCGTACGGTATTTCAAAGGCGCCAGGGACATAGGCCACCGACAGCTTCGGTTCCTCGGCGCCGTGACGTTTCAGGCAGTCTATGGCTCCTTCAAGCAACTTGTCGGTAAGGAAGTTGTTGAACCTGCTTACGATCAACCCAAACGTCAGCCCCCGCGCGTCCAGCTTGCCTTCGTATACTTTGTAGTCCATGTGAATTGCTCTCGCTTTATTTAAGATTTAACAAATGTCCCAGTTTGTCCCGTTTCGTCTCAAGGTAGTTCTGGTTGTACCGGCAGGGTTCCACCTCAAGGGGGACACGCTCCGTTATCTCCAGTCCATACCCTTTCAGGCCGATCACTTTTTTGGGATTGTTGGTCAAAAGTCGTATCGACGTCAAGCCTAAGTCAACAAGAATCTGCGCTCCAACCCCGTAATCGCGCAGGTCGGCTTTGAACCCCAACTCCTTGTTTGCTTCTACCGTATCACGCCCATGTTCCTGAAGCTCATAGGCCAAAAGCTTATTGGCCAGGCCAATGCCTCGTCCTTCCTGACGCATATACAAGATCACCCCGAGGCCTTCCTGCTCGACGCGTTCCATCGCCCAATGAAGCTGCTCGCCGCAGTCGCACCGCCGCGAACCAAACACGTCGCCTGTGAGGCAACTGGAGTGGACTCTGACCAGCACGTTTTTCTGGCCGGCCACGTCCCCTTTGGTCAGGGCAAGGTGGTGGTGGTCATCAATGTCGGATCCATAAAGATGCAGCTTGAAATCCCCATAGGCCGTGGGAAAATCAACAGTGGTGACTCTCTTGACCAGCTTTTCATGTTGCCGCCGGTACTCAATCAAGTCACGGACCGATATGAGCTTAAGGTTGTATTTCTTAGCCATTTCGTAAAGCTTGGGCACTCTGGCCATCGTGCCGTCGTCATCCATTATTTCACATAGGACCGCTACCGGCGTCAATCCCGCCAGCCGTGCCAGGTCAACCGAGGCTTCGGTATGTCCCGCTCGCGCCAGAACGCCCCCCTCCAACGCCCGGATAGGAAAAACATGGCCGGGTCGGGCCAGGTCCTCCGGCTTCGTATTCTCATCTACTAGAGCCTTAATAGTCACAGCCCGATCATAAGCTGAAATACCGGTCGTGGTACCGTGCTCGGCGTCAACCGATACGGTGAAGCGGGTTCCGTGCTTGGCGGTATTGTGCTCAACCATGGGATGAAGCTTGAGGTTCTCAATTCTTTCCTGCGGCATACAGACACAGATAAGCCCCCGCCCGTGAGTAGCGAAAAAGTTCACCGCCTCCGGGGTGATCTTCTCTGCTGCCATAATAAGGTCCCCCTCATTCTCCCGATCCTCATCGTCAACAACTATGACAAACTTCCCGGCTTTTATATTCTCAATGGTCTCAGGTATGGTATTTAATTCTAAGTGATTGTTCATATTTACCATCCGCTTTCTATCAGTTTATCTTTGGTAAGAGTTGTATGCTCAGTGCTTTTCTTCATTTTGAGCACGTATTTCCCGATTATATCAAACTCAAGATTAACGCTGTCGCCCGCCTTCACCTGCCCCAGAGTGGTTTCTCTGACGGTAAACGGAATCAAATTCACGCTAAACCAAGTTGGCCGAGAGGCGTTGATTGTGAGAGAGACGCCGTTGACGGCGATTGAACCCTTATCAATCACCAGCTCGTCGTAGCGTGGATCATACCTGACCGCCAGCTCCAGTGACTGACCAACCGGTCGTACATAATCTACCACGCCGGCGTCATCAACATGCCCACTCACAAAATGGCCGCCCATCCTGCTGCCGGCTTTCAAAGCGCGCTCAAGATTTACTCTTGATCCGACAGCATACTTGTCCAGAATTGTATGGCGAGCTGTTTCTTGGGAAGCTTCGATGATAAAAAGACTCTTGCTTGCAGACACAACCGTAAGACAAGCCCCATCGCAGGCGATTGATTCCCCTATGGCAAAATTATCGTCTGCCAGCAACGAAGCGACAGAAAGAATCCGGTAGTCGCCGCGCCTTTGTACCTGTTTGATTGTGCCGACTGATTCAATAAGTCCTGTAAACATAATTACACCGTCTTCTTCGGATAACCGATAAAAAGATTATCCGTTCCGTTCTTCTGAAAAGAGTACCGATCAAATGAAATGGCATCGGTTAGTCTCCGGACAGCTATATCTCCGACCGCGCAGACGCCGCTTCCCAAAAGGAGGGGAGCGATTATAGCGATGTACTTATCCACCAGACCGGCCTTCAAGAAGGAAGTGGCGACTCTACCCCCTCCCTCAATCAACAGGGAGTGAAATCCGAAGTCATCGGCCTTTGTGACAAAGTCATGAAGATCCAACAGACCATCGTTGTCAGTTCGCAGACTCCAATAGATGAGGCTATGCCTGCCTCGCTTCGTCCTTGAGAACTTTTCAATCGCCTTGGTGGTACTGGCGACAATCGTCTTGTAATCACTGTTGTTGTCCAGAAGCCGGCATCTTGGGGGGAACTCCAACGAACCGGACAAGACAATTCGATACGGGTTTTCCCCCTTCGCCAATCTCACCGTCAAAGCCGGGTTATCCTTCCTTACCGTTCCCATACCCACCAC
Organism: uncultured Ignavibacteriales bacterium; assembly: GCA_964650395.1. Taxonomy (GTDB): domain Bacteria; phylum Zixibacteria; class MSB-5A5; order GN15; family FEB-12; genus CAZYRH01. Next base: position 3,726 of record CAZYRH010000033.1, on the reverse strand, counting down.
TACAGCGTCAACTTCGGCTCGCAGCCGGTGAGCCAGCTTGAGGGATCGAGGACCGGAAATCCAATTCGAGTCACCGGTTATAGTGGCGATTTTGCCGTCGAGTGTCTGGGCGGTCTTAAGGATTATAAAGGGTCGCTTATTCTTGTGGTAACCGAAGTAACTGTCGTTAAGCAGTAGCGCCTCCTTTTTGAGCAGTCCGCTCTCAACAATCACACCGGCTCTTTTAAGAATTTTCGCTCCTTTTCCATTGACTTGCGGGTTGGGGTCTTTCACCGAATAGACCACCCTTTTTATTTCGGCCTTGATGATAGCTTCGGTGCATGGGCCTGTCCGTCCGGTATGACAGCATGGTTCAAGATTAACGAAAAGAGTCGCTCCCGCAGCGTTTTGGCCGGCTTTTTTGAGGGCAGCTTGCTCGGCATGAGCCTCCCCCACCCGCCGGTGGTATCCCTCACTGACAATTTTCCCCTTTTTGACAATGACGGCGCCTACCATCGGATTGGGCGAAGTTTTCCCTCTCCCTCTTTCAGCCAGGCTTAATGCCCGTTGCATGTAAGTTGCCTCAGCCGTCCTAAGCATAAAAAATCCCGAAACATACTTCGGGGCATTGGCACTCTACGGCACATTACTCCGTCGATCTTCTCCCATCCGGACTTTACCGTCGGCGTCTGAATTTCTCAGACTCAATCTACCATACGTAGACTCGTGGGCTTTCACCACCGGTCGAGGAATTTCACCTCACCCCGAAGATTTATGTTAGTTAATATAGCTGATGGAAAAGAAAAGGCAAAGACTTTTTTAGGCTTCCGCCAAGAATACGACCCCTTGAGCAGCATAAATCCCAAAGTTCCGCCCGAACCGTTCTTGTGAAGTATTGAGTGCCTTTTCAGTCTCTTTGCGGCCAGAACGAGTGTGCATTTGAGTGGAGTCGCAGCCTTGGTTGCTATTGAAGGGGTTAGCAGGGTGGTCTCAAGATCGGTGCTCACCCAAACCCCGTAAGAGATAAGACTGCGATACAGGTTTTGGAAAACAGTTACCAACGTCACTGTCTGGGGGAGCACACAATAATGGGGCACTATGCAATTCTATGAGGCAGGATTTCCCGTCCTCTTTCTTTGGTAGGTTGACAGATTAAGAGCCGGCTTGTTAAATCTCGGCCAGCCCGGTGGGACCCATCAGTTCAACAAAGGCTTTTAGCATGTCCTTGTCATAGGCCTCTTTTATAGAACACATGACCTTCAACGCCGGAAAGGACTCCATTGCTTTCTGGTAAACTCGTTCGGTGGTCATAGCGTCGAAAGAATCAGCGATAGCTACGATCTTTGACTGAACGTGCATTTCGTCCAGTGACAGTCCGCTGGGATAGCCAAGTTGGTCACCACGCTCATGATGCTGCAGTACCGAGTAGTAGGAATTGGCCGCTATTTCATCGGTCGCAGCAAGAATTTCCACCCCCCACTTGGGATGTTTTTTCATGATTTCAAACTCGATCGAGTTCAAGGGAGTCCGTTTTCTGATGATACGTTCGGAAACGCGTGACTTACCGACGTCGTGGAGAAGCGCGCCTACTCCCAGTTCGTGCAGGAATTCTTCGTCATCAAATCCCATCTGACGTGCAAGAGCAATGGAAAAAGTGCAGACATTGACAGAATGAGTGTAAGTGTAATAGTCGAACGAGGTAATTTTCAGAAGATTCCAAAAGGCCTCCCTTCCTTTCAAAATGAACTCAACCGTGTTGGTCACCAGGTCCTTCGAGCGACGGATGTTCTCACCGTAAGTAGGGTTAGCCAGGACGTCCTTGACAAGGTTGGTCGAGGTTTCATACAAGATACTTGCCTTTTTCTGTTCCTGAAGGTTGGGATCGGTGAGGACCTTGCTGAGGTTTTTTTCCAGATAGCGTTGATATTCTCGCTTGCTTTCGTTCTTGATATACAGATGCTCAACCTTGTTTTCCAGTAGCTTTTGCCGGGTCCTGTCGGTAAAAGGGAGATCGGCGGAACGGTAAAGAACAAGGGAGTGCTTTATTTTGATAAAGAGGTCAAATTCGAGCACCGTGTCAATCCTGAGGGCATCGAGGGCAATGGGAATGAATCTTTGCCGAGTTCGGTTCTTTATGGCGGTAGAGTTCATCGTGTGCCAGTCTTCGTTTGTATGTGTTTCGGCCCGGCCATTTCCGGCAGGTCCATGCCTATTTAGTTGTTATCGGCAAAAAACGGGGCATAATTATATTGACCCTCTGGCTTTGCCAGAGGGTCCGTAGGAGGGATGGGATGTTGGGAGTTCCGGCTCCTATCAGGAACCGTAATTCTTGATAGTTATCAGCACTGACTGCAGGGAGTTAGTAATTTCAGTCAGGATCTTGGAATATCTTTTCAACAATTCCGAATATTGCCAGCGCATCTGGAAAGCCTTTTCGGGAAAGTCAAACAGCTCCAGTAAGGCGGTCTTGTATATCTCGTCTAAGTACTTAATTACAAAGTAGGGATACTCAGGGATATTCGGATCTTCCACCTCACCTTTGCCCAAACGATCTCGGTAAACCTCAATTTTTTCCAGCATCACTGTTCCAAAACACCAGGGCGTCATGATAACACCCAGATTGGCGCCGTCGGTATAGAACTTAATGATTGTACGCAGTAAAAGATCGACAATAACCCCCTTGGCTCGGTAGTAAGCGACTGACTCGGTATTCCGCTGAGAGGTATGGGCAAGTTTCTCCTTGAGAGAGAGTTGCTCGGACTTTGCTTTGGAGTAGGACATTTCAAGGAATCTGTAGAAATTATCGAAATAGACTTTACTGTTTTCGGAGAGAGACATAATAAAATACCCCTTATCATCCTTGCGAATCTTAGGTTCCTTGGTCGTTGTCAGCCGATCTGGGGAAAAGCCTCTCTGGTATCTACTGTCTAACATTTTTTTCTCTCCGGTCTGTATCAAGTCCGGTATCACTGAAAGCACAGCCTGTGCCATTCCCCTGAAATTCAGAGCCTGAAGCTCAAGCCTAACGCTATCTTATTGTGGAGAAGCTTGTTATGTCCTATTCAGGGGGTTTGATTCGTCTGAGACGCCGGTGATTACCGTATTACAAGAAAAGTCAGTTACAATAAGCCGGCACAGAATTGTGTAGAGCTGTGCAGACATTTCTTAGCGTAGTGCATGTCCAAGAATTGCACAGCGCGTCAACTCGCTGTTAAACTTCCTTTTGAAAAACAAAGAATTCCTTCCCTCCATCCGAAAATAATACTGTTTTCTGAATGACTCGATAAGAAGCCGGACAAGGGGAAAATGCAGAATCGGCCGATGCCCCTCAGCAGGCATCACAGAAGGAACGGTAAGAAGGGAAAAAGACCTCGCCGCAAATATGGGCGCATGGTAAGCGAAGAGCTTGGGGGTTTCCGTCACTCCCGAGAGGATCGACGTCGGCTCCAGAGATTGAAAGAAAAAGTGGAAACGATCACACCGATGGAAACCGAGGATGAGGACGAGTATATTGAAGGGCCAGTGTAAGAGCGTCTCTATGAACCTGCAACCAAGTGATCACACCTTGTCACAGCTATTCCAAATTGCTTCTCCACATGAATCTCGCTCGCTATGGTTTTGAAGTTCAAGTGGGCTTGATGCGGGCAGACATCGTTTCATATGTAAGTCACCTGACAGCTTACCCAGAAGTGGGTTGCGTAATTTCTTTTGTGTAAAGTTCGGTTTTTTTGATAAAGAATTAGGGCC
>CAZYRH010000032.1:13753-19396 GCA_964650395.1 uncultured Ignavibacteriales bacterium | reverse complement strand
CGGCAGCTGCCATATCATAAGTGCATTTGCCCGTTTTTGATTTGATCTTGCCGACCGCGATACGGGCCTTGTTCCCCTGGTAGGTCAGGTTCTCCTCAACATCTGCCAGTGCCAAGCCGGATAAAAAAGCGACACCGACCAGAGCCCATCGGATTCCACCCAACGCCAGTCTACTATTCATGAGTTACCTCCTAAGGTTAAGATAAATTGAGTCCCTTGTTTGTTGCAGAGACTATTTTCATATAACCTCCGTAAAAAGAACCGGCTAAAAAGGAGTCTGTCAACCTTTTTATGCTCATCATATTGCAGTTACAGCCAAGCATTGGCAGTGGTAAGCAGAGATGGGAATGTTGAGGAAGAATGTCCTGACCTTTTCCCTTTTCCGAGGGCTGGTAATTTCGTATATACTGTTTGATTATGGTGACGAAACGGACTGACTACATAAGCTGGGAAGAGTACTTCATGGCCATTGCCCAACTTTCGGCCAAGCGCTCCAAAGACCCTAACACGCAGGTGGGGGCGTGTATTGTCAACAGCAAGAAGCGGATTATCGGTATCGGCTATAATGGCTTCCCGACCGGCTGCTCTGACGATGAGCTCCCGTGGGTCAGAGCAGGGAAGTTTCTAGAAACCAAATATCCGTACGTCTGCCACGCCGAAATGAATGCCATCACTAACTCCTCCAACAAGGCCGAGCTGGAAGGTGCCAGTATTTACGTCTCCCTTTTCCCTTGCAATGAGTGCGCCAAGCTGATGGTGCAAGTCGGAATCCGGGAAGTCGTTTACCTCGATGATAAATACCCCGACAAGGATATATTTGTGGCCGCCAAGCGGATTTTTGATATGGCAGGCGTCAAGTATCGTCAGCTTACTCCCCGCCACAGTGAGATACATCTTAAGCTGAAGTAGGCTGGCCGCACGAAAGCTCAAAGATAGGATCTCCGACCTTAGAAGAATGCAGTGAAGGCCTATTGGACTTCCCTCAAGCTATGAGACAACCGATTCAAGTTGCTGTATACTGTGTACGGTCGTGCAATAGCGGCTGGGAATACTTGCTGTTGCGACGTATTCCATCGGGTGGAGGTTATTGGCAGTGCATAACCGGGGGCGTTGAGGGGGATGAAGGTTGCTTATCAGCAGCAAAGCGGGAACTCCGGGAGGAAACGGGCTTTGTCCCCACTAAGATCGAGCAAATCGATTACTCATATACATTCCCGGTTGAAGAGCAAATGCGGTCTCTGTACGAGCAACCTGTCGACCTAATTACCGAGACTGTCTTTTTGTCCTACGTAGATGGCAAAAACACACCCGAATTGGATCCGAAAGAGCATAATGACTGGAAATGGTGCAGCTACAAGAGAGCATTGGAGATGCTTTTCTGGCCTGGTAATAAAGAATCGCTAAAACACTGCGAGCTTCATCTGCACTCTCGCTGATGAATACAGTGCGTGGGAGATAGCCAAGAGGTTCTCAGAATCGCAAGTCCTTTGTTGTTTTTGGTTGTTTCAGACAACATCCCAATTATATTAACCCTCCTTAACAGGCTTAATAAGAGATAGCATCGAAAAACGGCAGGAGAAAGATAATGACAAAAACTAAGGAAGACGTACTGAGGCTTATTGACGAGGCGGGAGTCCGTTACATCAGACTCTGTTTCACCGATATTTTAGGTAAAATTAAGGGGATGTCTATCTCCCGCTCGGAAATAGAGCAGGTACTTGAGGAAGGTCAGGGGTTTGACGGTTCCTCAGTGGAAGGGTTTGCCAGAATTGAGGAGTCAGACTTGATGGCACTGCCGGATCCGCTGACGTTCAGAATTATTCCGTGGGAAATCGCCGGCGAAAAGGTAGCGATGATGTTCTGTGACATTACCCACCCAGACGGCAAACCGTATGAGGGCGATCCCCGGTGGGTGTTGAAGCGCAACCTGGCGAAATTGCAAGACAAAGGATGGACTTTATATGTCGGCCCGGAAATTGAGTACTTCTATTTCGAAGACGAGGTGGAAGCTAATTTAATGGACCAGGATGGCTATTTTGACTACGGTTCGGTCGACATCGGCGCTCAAGTCCGCAAGGCTACAGTCAACGCCCTTGTGGCAATTGACATTCCCGTGGAGTGCTCGCACCACGAGGCTGCTCCAAGCCAGCATGAAATTGACCTCAAGTATCAAGAGGCGCTGGTGATGGCCGACTTTGCTCAGGTTTATCGCTTCATTGTCAAACAAATAGCGATGCACCACGAGATCTATGCTACCTTTATGCCCAAGCCGATTTACGGCGTCAATGGCAGCGGTATGCACTGTCACATGTCACTGTTCAAAGGGGAGAAAAATCTCTTTTTCGACGGCAGAGACGAGTACAATCTCTCAAAAAAAGCAAAGCAGTTTACAGCGGGTATTCTAACTCACATCAAAGAAATCACTTTGGTCTTGAACCAGTGGGTCAACTCGTACAAGCGGTTGGTACCGGGCTACGAAGCGCCGGTCTACATTAGCTGGGGGCGGCGCAACCGCTCAAGTATGGTGCGGGTGCCGATGTACCGTCCCGGCAAAGAAGAAGCTACCCGCATTGAGCTGCGTTCGCCAGACCCAGCCACTAATCCGTACCTGACCTTTGCCTGTATTTTGGCCGCAGGCCTGAAAGGAATAGACGGTGCGTACAAGCTATGCGAGCCAATTGAGGAAAACATCTTTAACATGTCTGAGCAGCAGAAGGCCGGCCTGAATATTGACACCTTGCCCAACTCGCTCGAAAACGCCGTGCGCGAACTTGAGGAATCTGAGCTGGCCCGCGAGGCTCTGGGGGACCATGTCTTTGATAAACTGATCGCCAACAAGAAAATAGAGTGGGATCAATACCGCATCCACGTCAGCCAGTTTGAGCATGACAAGTACCTGCCGATGCTGTGAGGAAGCCCTCTAAAATATCGAAAACTTGAAATACTTCCGGGGGTTCTTTTCGATATCCGTCACCAGGTTGTTGATACGGGCCAGCAGGTTAGTCATCTCGACGTACAAAGCGGTGTCGCTTACAAGAAGCCCGAGGCTTCCTTCGGAGGTGTTGATCCTGTGCATAATGGTATCAATACGAGCAGATGTTGCCGCGAGGTTGTCGTATAGCTGCGGGTCATTGACCAGCTTGCCGATCGTGCCGGTGTTGCTGTTTACCTGCTCCGAAAGGTGCTCGACGGTCGTGGCCGTTTTTTCCAGAGAGGAGACAATCCGCTCTTGGTTCTTTTGCAGGTCGGCGGTCAGAAGGGTCAATCGTTTCGCAAGCTCGTTCAGGTTGTGGTAGAGTAGGTCATTAGTAGTTAATTGTCCCAACGTTCCCTCACCGCGGTTCATGCGGGCCAATAACGCGTCAAGGTTATCAACTACTGTTCTGGCTTCACCGATAGCGTCTTCCCCGGCCTTGAACATGGCCATGGCGTCACCGGCATCGCGAGTGGCAATTACATCCATTTTGCTAATTACGGTTTTCCCTTTGGTGCCGGGAATGATCTCAACATACTTATCCCCCACCAGACCGATAGTGCCCAGCATCACTTCGGCATCCTCGGTCAGCATGGGCCATGCCGATCTCTTTATCCGGCATACCACCTTAACTTGACGGAGGGAATCGAGATTCACAAAGCTCACTGAGCGGACGTTGCCAACCTCGACTCCCGACATCCAGACCGGCGAACCGCGTACCAGGCCGTTCACATTCCTGAAATAGCAGACAAATTGTCCCTTCCGTTCAAATATTGATGTCCCACCGCCTGAAAGTGATGCCCAGAGCGCCACGGCTATAGCCACCATAAGAACAATACCGACCGCGAGATTGCCCCATTTAATGCCTACGGTCCTTTTCATTTGTCTTAACTCCGAATCATTTTCTCTACTTGTATAAGTCTCTCACAAATTATGTCCTCAGCCACCCAAAAGTAGGACAAGAGTCTCAGACTCCTGCCATCTATCATAAGAGGAATATCTACTCACCATAATCTCCTTCAAAATTCAATTCTCGTGGGCAGCTCGCCCAAGGCGAGTCCACATCTATCCTATCCTCAAGTAGGGATGTTCACAACTCGTCAACAAATCTCCTTTTGGCTACCCCAGCAAACGATGAACGGAACGGAGCCAGGAAAGCACGCACGCGACTGTCGGTGCACTCGCGCAGATCATCAAGGGTGCCGTCGAAAGCAACCTCGCCGGCCACAATCACCACAAACCGGTCACCTGCCGCAATGGCATCGGCAATCTGGTGGGTAACGACTATCGTTGATATTGGCTTGTGCTCATGCAGCTTGCGTATCAGGTTCAGCACATTCTCGGCCGACTCCGGGTCAAGGCCGGTGGTTGGTTCATCATACAGCATTATCTTGGGATCCGTCGACAACAGCGCTCGTCCGATGGCCACCCTCCGCCGCATCCCACCGGAAAGCTGCTCGGGAAGCGTATCTATAATTTCATCGGCGTTCAGACCCACAAAGCCAAGCATCTGATACACTCGATGTGAGATATCTTCAAAGGACAGCTTGGTATGCTCGAAAAGGTAGTATCCAACGTTTTCCCCCACCGTCAGAGAGTCAAACAAGGCACCATCCTGAAAGACCATGCCGATTTTTTTTCGCATATAGCGTTTGGTCTTCTCCTTGAGGGTAGAGATATCTTGACCGTCAATAATCACCTGTCCCTGTTGCGGATCCTCCAAACCAAGAATCAAGCGCAGGATCGTTGATTTGCCCGACCCCGAAGGCCCCATTATCACCACCGCTTCCGACTGGTCAACCCGGAACGAAGCATCGTGCAAAACCGGCTTGTCTTCGTAAGAGAAGTCGACATTCCTCAGTTCGATCATAGGTAACCCTTAATAAGTGAAAAAACAACCTTGGTTATAAAGAAGTTTACAATCAAGATAGAGATAGATGTTATCACAACTGAGTCGGTGGTAGCTCGCCCTACCCCCTTCGTGCCTCCCTTGGAAGTGAATCCCTTGTAACATGAAATGAAGGCGATCACAAACGAAAATATAAACGGCTTCAAAAGCCCAATAAAGATATTGCCGAAAATGAGTCTGTCCCGGACGTTGGCCCAGTACAAGGTGGAGGTTACATGAGCAACAAATATGGCGACAAAGTAGGCGCCCAGGATTGCGATGGCATCACAGATTATAGTGAGGACCGGAACCATAATCACCAGAGTGATCAGCCGTGGGACGGCGATTTTCTTGATGGGGTCAATGCCGAAAGCGACCAGGGCATCGAGTTGGTTTGAGGATTTCATAGCGCCAATCTCAGCAGTTATCCCGGCGGCCACTCTTGCCGCAACCATAAGACCGGCCAGTGTTGGACCCAGCTCACGGATGATCGCAATCGCCATGATCCGGCCGAGATAGGTTCTTGCTCCGAAGTCACTCAGTTCAACCGAAAGGGCCAGCGCAAACCCCTGGCCAGCGAAAATTCCCGTGAGGACTATCAGATACAGCGACCCAACTCCGATGAGGTACATCTGCTCCAGTGTTTCCGTTACGTAGAACGGTCTACCGAACAGAGCTGCCAACATGCGCAGAGAAAAGAAAAACAGCTGCTGGAGTTCATAGGCGAAATGTTTCAGCCAGTTGTTTATTGCTCTAAGAATCGACATCCTGTTCCCTTAAG
>CAZYRH010000032.1:7998-13653 GCA_964650395.1 uncultured Ignavibacteriales bacterium | reverse complement strand
CAATTTCGACTTCAAACACGTTGCAAAATAGTTATATTAAATATAGATGTCAAAGTAACGAACTGACCCTTTGCTATTTCCTTGGTATTGTTTTTGGTGTTATGCCTGTTGTTTTGGCATCATAAGGAAAAACAAGCATATGCAGAACCAGAACCTTGACAAACGAGGTCATGCCATCGCCCTCTATTCGGGTGGGCTTGACTCAACTCTTGCTATTTTGCTGATGCTCCGACAAAACATCGAAGTCACCGCCTTAGCCTTTACGCATTTCGCCTGCGATCTCAGCAACCGCTCCTCGCGTGGGGCTAATCCCTTTCTGGCCGCTGAAAAGTTCGGCTTTGGTGTCAAGCTGATAGACCTCGGCCAGAAATTCGTAGATATTGTTGTTAATCCCAAATATGGCCGAGGGAGAAACATGAATGTCTGCATTGATTGCCACATTCTCATGCTCAGGGAAGCCAGGAAACTTATGGAGATGTTCAATGCCGACTTTATCATCACCGGCGAGGTCATGGGGCAGCGACCGATGTCACAAACGAAAGACAAGTTGAACCTCGTGCTCAAACAAGCCGGTCTCAGAGGGAAACTGGTGCGCCCGCTTTCAGCCAAGCTCCTGCCCCCCACTGAGCCGGAACTGAGCGGAATGGTTGACAGGGAACAGCTTGAAGGTATCAGCGGACGGGGTCGCAAACGGCAGTTGGAGCTGGCCAATGAGTTTGGTCTTAAGGACTACACTTCTCCTGCTTCGGGCTGCTTGTTGACTGATGTCGGGTATTCCAAACGGCTGCGCGATCTTCTGGCTCATACTGAGCGAGTCACGTTTGCAGATTTGAACTTACTGAAAGCAGGCCGACACTTTCGACTCGATCAAAAGACAAAGATCATCGTGGGACGGAATGAAAAAGACAATAAGTTGATTTTGTCTTACAAGCAGCCCTATCACATGTGTCTTGAGGCGCTTGGCGTTGGGTCACCAGTAACGTTGTTAGTAGGAAATGCCACTGAAGATAATGTTCAAAAGGCCGCCATGATTACTGCCCGTTACACCTCGGCGAAAAACAGATCACGGGTTGAAGTAACTTTAACGGATAAGTGTAACGAACGGCAAGTGGTTGTTGCCCCAGCCAGTGATGAAGAGCTGAGTCCTCTGGCTATCCGCTGAGTCTTGGTCTCCCCCCAGCACGTATCTCGAGGCTGTGTCATAATCATGAATGTCACATAAGCTCCATAAACTGTCTTTGCGAGGAGTGCAGCGACGTGGCAATCTCTTGTTACGGAAGCAGTTGCACCACTGAGATCGCCGCGCTCCCTTCGGTCGCTCGCGATTACACCGTATTGCAACACACCCTCCTCGCTGAGTGTTGGATTTGACCCCACAGATGATGTCATTACAAAAAAAGGCCTCAACTTAACGTTGAGACCTTTCTCTCCTCACCAGTCGGGAAACCCTTTCGAAGCAGCCTAACCGCCACCAAATACTGCTTCGCTCACCCCATAGCTCTGCAGGCCTTGGGCCTGCAGCTGTCTTTCTCATTTTCCCGACCTGCATTCAGACAATCAAAAAATATGCCAAAATTCCCCGGCGCACATGGTCAATTGGTACAAAACAACTTACAGACGGTCTCGTTGTCCGGGAAGTAGTTGAGGAGGTTAAAAACGCAGATAATGTGTCCGATTGGACGCAAAAATTATTCTCTTTGCTAAAAAAAAGCCCTTTCCCTGGTTGGGAAAGGGCCAATTGGCGAGAGTCATTTTGAACGCTTTTCCAAAAACAAAAAATTACTTCAACATCATCATCTTCTTCGTTTCGGTGAAATTCTTGGCCGAAATCCGATAGAAGTAGATACCACTGGAATAGGGGCTAGCGTTCCACGTCACTTCGTGGCTGCCGGCTTCCATATCACCATCTACCAACATCTCAACCTTTTGACCCAGAACATTGTAGATTGTTAGTTCAACATGTGAGGCTACTGGCAAATCAAACGCTATTTCAGTGCTGGGGTTAAACGGATTCGGATAGTTCTGGCTCAGGGCATAAGATGTAGGCATCGTTGATGGAGCCGCACCACTTAAGGACGCCGTCACGGCCTCAAACTCCGGTTTCTCCATGCGGATGTGCGGGGTTCCATTCTTATCGTAGTCGTGGTAGACAAACATCAGTGAATGGCTCGGATTCTGCTGCTCAACAGCTTCAATCGTGACTTCACTAACCGATGGATCGTTAACCTCAAATACCAAATTCGCAACTACGCCGGTACCTGCCTCCAGATCGGGCTTGGGGGCCGATGACATCTGGGGCAGTAAGCCAATTATAACCGAGTGTTCCGTATTGTTGATATTGGCTATTTTCAGGTCAAAATACGACACCCGGGTATTTTCGAAATTGACCTCCCGCAACGTGACACCCTCAGAAAACTTCAGGGGGATGTCAACTGCCGCAAGATTCGCTTCATTGGTTACTACCAGAGGTACAACCACCGTGTTATTCTCCGCCGTTGCTGTTCCTATGGCGAATTTCTGGCCACTGGCGGCAAAAATCACCGCGGGCACCAGAAGAACGGCAAAAATGACCCCTAATGTGTGAAAGCGTTTACTCAAGGTTCACCTCCTCAGAGCAAAATGTGTTTTTGTTTTGGCTGTAACGGGTCAATTAAATCCTATTCTCTTTACAGCCGTTTCTTTTCCGTACTACGAATTCCTGCCTTGGAAACTGCCGCTCTCTCGTGTGCAAGAGACACCCAACATCGCAAATGAATTACCCTCCTTGATTATATATAAGATAAATAGCGTTTTGTCAAGTCTTTTATTGTCCTGGCGCCGGTTTCTGCAACGAGTACAAACTATCAAATTCTTTGGGTTACTTCCTTCTTCTCAACATCTGCTACAAACACGTTAAGGAGTTTGTTCCAGGAAACCACAAAAAAATTTGAGAAGGATGCGAAAAACTAAGGCCACAATGCGAACATAAGCGCATTTCTCCGATGGCGCAGAGAATGCGCCAAAGAGTGTCGGGACACAGAGCATATTTCGATTAGGACGTCGATCACTTGCTTTACCGGATAATGCAGCGTGATGACCACCTTCCTTCGAGCTATGAAGCCTTACCCACGTCTTCCACTACTTTTCACCAGCATCAACCTCTACAGAAAACCTTAGGGCTATTCCTTATACTTCTAAGCCGAGCGTAACAATACCTCTTATGTCTCCTTAACTAGTGTTGCGTCCCAAATATATGTTCACATATTCTTTTGCAGTAGCACGGGCATCATGCCCGTGAATCATGGGCAAGATGCCCATGCCACGATTTAATTTGCTGTTTTTTTTATTAGCATGTATTTCTGGGACATCACACTAGTTCAAAATCAATAAAATCGCAGTGGTGGAAGATAATGCTTTCCGGCAGGCGTTTCTCACCGGTCCCTTCCTTAGAGTGGGTAGCGATAATGTGCATCACTTCCGAGGGCAAACCATGTTTGAACGCCAGCCCAACCCCACTGAAGGGGTGACGGATGTGTCTGCCGTATTCTGACTTGACCGGCTTGCCACCCACGATTTCAAATTCCAAAAGTTTCCCGACATCAGCCAAGAGCGCTCCGGCAATAAGATAATCGCGGTTTACAGGAGTTTTGTTTTGGCCGTGCACTTCGGAGAGAACATCATCAGCCGCTGTGCACATCCGGCAGACCGCCCGCACATGGTCGATAAACGGTATTTTGACGTCATCCGCCATCAAAGTAAAAGGAATCTCGCGCAGCAGCTCTTCCGTCCAGCCGCGAAACCGGACTGCTTCCTCCCAGCAGGCAATGACCTTGTCCCTTAACTTGACATCGCTAATCAGGTCTACTTCAGGTAAGAGTTTTATGATTAGTTCCTTCATCGTTACCTCATTTTAATGCGATATCTAAACCTGTGAACTTTTTTATGTCGTCCTCTCTCGCGTCTTACGATTTGTGTCTCCTGAAGAACCTCAAAAGAGGCTGCGACTTCTCAGCCCATTATAACACAGCCTGTCAGTAAGCGCTATCTGTTTTTCGCTCGGCCCCCGTTTCCTAAACCACCAGCAGAAAATATAACTTCTCGGAGGAATATCTCACTTTGCCTTTGATAGACATAATGGTATTATAAGTACGACGCGAGAGAAACTGAATGCGTAAGGCTCCACTTCTGACTATGTCAGAAGCAGCATCCTCCTAAGTATTTGGAACATTAACTTAAGAGAAGAGTATTTACACTGAGTGTCTGATAAGCTTACTTACAGACATGAACAAAAGACGAATTAACCGACAGGAGTACCAAAATGTCAGTCCAACGTTTATTCAGTAAATACGGTTTAGAGAACCACGGAATAACCAATATCCGCAAAGCCCACTGGAACCATAACACCCCTATGCTCTATGAGGAGATCATCCGCAACGGCGAGGGGTTTGTGGCGCATCTTGGCCCGATTGTCGTCCGGACCGGTCTGCATACCGGCCGCGCCGCCAAGGATAAGTTTATTGTCGAGGAACCTGAAACTAAAGAAAAAATCTGGTGGGGATTGGTAAATAAGCCGTTTTCTACTGAAAAGTTTGAACTTCTTTTTCGAAGGCTGCTGGCCTATTTGCAGGGAAGGGATTTGTACGTACAGGACTGTTTGGCCGGGTATGATCCTAAATACCGCCTGCCGATCAGGGTAATAACCGAAACCGCCTGGCACAACCTGTTTGCACGTAACATGTTTATCCAGGCCATACCGGAACAGCTCGTCGACCACGTACCGGACTTTACGCTGCTTCACGTGCCAAACTTCCAGGCTATCCCGGAACTTGACGGCACCAACTCCGAAGCCTTCATAATCATAAGCTTAAGCCGCAAACTTGTTCTGATTGGGGGTACCAGCTACGCCGGGGAGATAAAAAAGTCTATTTTCACTGTCTTGAATTACTTACTGCCGCAAGAGAATGTCCTATCAATGCATTGCAGCGCTAATGTCGGCGTGGACGGCGAGGTCGCCCTGTTTTTCGGCCTTTCCGGAACCGGCAAGACAACTTTGTCGGCTGACCCAAACCGTAAACTGATCGGCGATGACGAGCACGGCTGGAGTGCCAACGGGGTATTCAACTTTGAAGGCGGCTGTTATGCCAAGGTGATCAACCTTTCAAAAGAGTCTGAGCCTGAGATTTATGAGACGACTCGGAAATTCGGCACCATTTTGGAAAACGTCGGCATTGATGCCATCACCAGACGGCTTGACTTGAACGACGCCGGCCTTACGGAAAACACGCGGGGGGCGTATCCGTTGAGTCACATCCCCAACGCTCTGAGAGAAAGCATGGCCGGTCATCCCAGAAATGTCATTATGCTGACCGCCGATGCCTTTGGTGTTCTTCCACCCATATCGCGTCTAACTCCCCATCAGGCTATGTATCATTTTATATCGGGATACACCGCCAAGGTAGCCGGAACTGAAGCGGGCGTAGAAGAACCGCAGGCGACCTTCTCGGCCTGTTTTGGGGCACCGTTTATGGTGCTGCATCCGTTTCGCTACGCCGAATTGCTGGAACAAAAGATTAACGAACACAAGGTCGACTGTTGGCTGGTCAACACCGGCTGGAGCGGCGGGCCGTATGGAGTCGGGGAACGAATGAAGATCAAGTATACTCGTGCTCTCTTGAA
>CAZYRH010000032.1:0-7898 GCA_964650395.1 uncultured Ignavibacteriales bacterium | reverse complement strand
TGGAAAGAGGGAATGCCTGCGTCAGTGCCGTCATCTTCGCCCTCACTAAGCTCACCGGCTGCCAGGCTGAAGGTGGGAGTCAGGTCGCTACCAATCGTGCGGAAAAAGCCACCGGCAAGGGTAGCATGCGTTTGGTCGTCATTGGACCGGAGACTGTGCCACAGGCTGACCTGCGGACGACGATAACCGATATTGCCACAACCCCACAGAGCCGAATAGTTCAAAGTGGAGGGATTTAACGGCGAAACCAGGTCAAAGCTCTGACCCGCGAGGAGCTTGGTACTCCCTGATTGGATAGTGAGATAGGCGTGACGTAACTGCAGCGTAGCAGCGTTCTGGTCTATTGAGGACGCAGAAACTCCAGCGTACAGATCAAACTCGAGCTTACCGCCTACTTCCAGGTTATTGTAACCTTTGCCGGTCGCCTCGAATCCAAAACGGGTCGCGTTGGCAGTCATGTTGAACTGCTCATCATCTTTATTGTACATCCGCGGTTGAACCCACATAACGAAGTTTCCGTGGCTGGTCAGGTTCTGGTCGAACGAACCGTCCAGCTTGAAGTGACCATACCACTTCAGATCGAATGAGGGGTTGTTACCCGCGTTTACGGCTGCGCCCGCAATCAGTAGGATACCGACTACAAGACCGGCCATTACAGACGCTCTTCTCATCGTATACTCCTCCTTTGTTAAGGGGTATTGGTTTACACAACGTCCATCTGCTTTTCTTGTGCCTATTCGCGGCAAACCGATTTATCATCGGCCGTCCTTTATTTTATCGTCAGCCGTGGCAAAAAACTGAACAGTTCTCCGGGTCCTGCCGGATTGCTTCAGGCCGCTTTCGTTTGCTTGTCAGTATTTCACTTGCGAGGCTTTTGAGCACAAGAGGAAGTAAATGATGAGATTTGCGTCCTCCGGTTGTCTTCAGCAGTGATGCCGACTTGAGCGGAACGGGTACACAGCTCGATCCACTGCCCTAAGAGTTGCGATTGCTGCCTCGTGGAAGGAGTGTATATGCAGTGTCGGCGAGACTTTTATCCAGTCGACCCAGAAATACCTTGGATAGGGCTCTGCCCGCATCAGGTGACAGCATGTAACTTTTTTTATCTTTCTCATTCTAACCCAAGTAGGTGGTGAATTCACTTGATTTTTCTGGGAAAACTTCGGACTTTATAAGCAGTACGATATTATATTTTATGGCTGGTTTTCCTAGCGGCTTGGTTTTTGTTATTGACCAAGATACAAGAGCGACCTGGAAGCTGGCTGTCCGGCGCCTGTGATCTTCCAGGGGAAGATGCCAAGAAAGAACTCAAGAATTGGCCGGAAGACCGTGACAATACTCAGCCATCAGCTTTGCTATGCGCTTGTACTTAAATGATATTTGGCTAAAGGCCGATAACAGATACTAATGAGATTCTATCAGTATGACAATCGCCCGATGAGGCGTGGGCTCGGTTTCGGACCGGGCGCAATATCACCTTTTATCAAGGTGATGATCCTTTCAAACATCATTGTCTTCATCGTACAAAAACTGTATCCCGAACTGACCTTCCAGCTTGGTTTGACCCCCTCCAGATTTTACTCTGAGTTCCCCAATCTTTTGTACCAGCCGTTCACGTACATGTTTCTGCACGGCAGCTTCTGGCACATCTTTTTCAACATGTTTATCCTCTGGATGTTCGGAACCGAGATTGAAAACGGTTGGGGGAGCAAGAAGTTTGGCAGATTCTATATTCTGGCCGGGTTGGCCGGGGCGTTGCTTACACTGATAGTCAATTCCTCACAACCCTATCCAGTCATCGGGGCATCGGCGGCAATTTACGGCGTCCTGGTGGCCTACTGGGTGATGTACCCTAATAGGCACTTATACATCTACTTTCTGTTTCCCATCAAGGTCAAGTGGGCTATTCCGGGGTTGATGCTTCTTGGCTTTCTGTTCTCCGGTGGTAACGTTGCCCACATGGCGCACCTTGGGGGGGCTGTTTTTGGCTTGCTATACTTGAAAATGGATTGGCGATGGGCCCATCTGGCTCGGCCCTTTAAAAACATTCACCACCGGCGACAGGAAACTAAAATGACCAAGAACAGGCAGCAGGCAGAAGACGTCATGAAACGAGTTGATGCCATCCTCGATAAAATCAATGAGGTGGGCATGGAGAACATCAGTAAGAGCGACCGTAAGTTCCTTGAGGAGGCCTCATCAGAGCTTTCCAGGAAAAAATCGACAAAGGACAGGTAATTCTATGCGCAAGCGTGTGCTTTTAGCTGAACAGTCAGATGCCGTTCGCGGCGTAGCAGAAACGGTCTTGAGGCAAAATGGATTTGAGGTGGTCTCTGTCGCTGCCGCCGAAAAAGCTTTGGAAGTGCTCAAGTTCTCCCGGCCCGATCTATTGATAATAGGCGGGGAGCTAACCACTATCGATCAGCGGCCGCTGTATGACAGAATCCAGAGTGACCCCAAGACGGCCTCAATTGCTTTGCTGCTTTTTGGTGACACCAGCGACAGCAGCTTGCCTTTCCCCAGCGAGGTTATCATCCCCAGGCCGTTCGACCCCAACGAATTCCTTGAGAAGGTGAGGATATTCTCCGGCACCATCGAATCTGATAAGCAGGCCGCATCCAATCCATTAGAAGCAGCGAGCCTTGACGATGATTTCCTTGACGCCGCTTTAGGCCTTGACCGAATTGATGTCACAGATTCCGAAGTTATGGATAAGACGACTAAGATTAAAACGAAGGCCCCACCCCATTCATTGGACAAGTTCATCGGACTTGACCATGCTGAAAACGGTCAAGAAAAGCAAACCGAAAGTGGGAAAGTTGAATCGGTCATGATTCGTGAAGGTGCCGGGACCGATGGAGACCCTCGCAATCAACAAAAGAAACCCAAACCAAGCCTTTCCGCCAGCGGAAAACTGGATATCCTGCCAGATCAGTACGGGCTTTCTGACCCCAATGCTCTGCAGGTGGATACTGGCAATCAGGTCCATGACTATGAGTGGTTTGTCAATGAAATGCGCAAGGAGGCCGAGGCATCACAGATTTCATCACCGCCTCCCGACATTGATACCACTGATAAGGCGGAGTCTCCGGAACTGACCATTTCCGATCCGGCATCGATGGTAACCCCCCTCCCCACACCATCTGATGCTCGTGAAAGCGCACCGACTCAGCCCAAAGCGCCGGTAGTCGAAAAGTTCATCGACGAATTCAAAAAGGAAATTGAAAAGGTTCACTCTGACGAACCTGAGAGTATAATGCTGAAGGCAGATAAGCCCGCTGAAGAGAAAGCCGGCGTAAGAGACAAGAAATGGGAAGAGTCTTTTGAGGATATAACCTCGGAACAAGTTGGTCTGTTCACTCATCAACTATGTTCTGAGCTGGCCGAGAAAATAGCCGACAAAATTGTTTCAAAAATCGACAGCGAAAAGCTGCTCAATTTGATAAAAAATGAAATCTTCTCTCGAACCCGGAACAAACCGTAACGAATCCTCGTTCTGTTATCTTAACTTTAACACTATATTGCATCGAGTGAGATAGTTGTGTTCGATCAGCCAACAGTTGAAATTCCCACCGCCATCCTGGCCGGATTCTTGTCTTTCATATCGCCGTGCGTCTTGCCGTTGATCCCGGGGTACCTCTCGTTCATTTCAGGGGTTTCAATTGAAGAGATGAGTACCCGAGACAAGGCGCAAGCCCACCCATGGAAGGTAGTCATCAACACGATCTTTTTCGTTATGGGGTTTTCGTTGGTATTTGTTTTGTTGGGAGCCTCGGCAACATCCATCGGGTCATTGCTGGGTCGATATATGGATGTTTTCAACAAGGTTGCCGGGGTCGCGGTATTTATATTTGGATTGCATCTGCTGGGTATCTTTAAGATAAAAGCTCTCAATTACGAGAAGCGTTTCCACGCCAGTCAGAAGAAGATGGGCGTAGTGGGTTCGGCAGTGATCGGCATTGCTTTCGCCTTTGGCTGGACACCGTGCATCGGACCCATCCTCGGCACCATCCTCGCGTTAGCTGCACAACAAAACTCGCTTAACCACGGTATCATACTCCTTTTATTCTACTCCGCCGGCCTGGGCATACCGTTCATTCTCACAGCCCTGCTTTTTAACTATCTGATCGGCGCCTTTGGATTTATCAAACGCCACTTCCAGATGGTGGAAATAATTTCAGGAGGGCTGTTGATGCTAGTTGGTGTTTTGATCTTCTTTAACCTGCTGCAGCGTATCTCAGTCTTCTTGCTCAGAGCCATACCAGCGCTTCAAGAGGTCGGTTAGTTGTTGTACTTTTGTCCCCTTTCACACTTGACTGCAAAATTGCCCAGCCATATATTGGCAGTCAAAGAACTACCTATTTCAAGACGAGAACATGCCAACAGGGAAACAAAACGACTCAGTCATTGCTATTTGTGTTCAGGAACCGTTTGAAGACGGGTCCTGTATGGACTTCGGCCTCATCAAGGGGGATAACTTACGCTTCCTCCATCAGGCGTTTATCACCGACACCATAACCAACTCTCTCGATATTGATAATGCCGATGTACGACTCTATTACATAAACGCACCTGAGAGGAAGCGGTTGGCACGAATCGTGACTGATTACCTCAAAAAGAAACTTACCGGCAAGAAAGCTGAGTTGTTTAGCGCCAGGTTTCGACAGTTTGAATTGGACCCGGAACGCTGGGGCGTCCGCATTGAAAAAGTCTTTAGAGATTGCTTTTCCACAGGGTACAAGCACATTCTGGTGATTGGAAGCCGGACACCAACTATCCGACCGGCAATGATGAAGGTGGCCCTTAAGATGCTGGGCGAATCGGACGCCGTCTTCGGGCCCACCCCTGAGGGACGATACTATGTTATCGGAATGTCTCGCTCCTATCAGATCAATCTTGCCGAGTTTGACTGGAAATCACCCTCTATTTATTCCGAGGTTGCGGAAGCCTTCACAGCGAAACAACTGGCCTGGTCAGAACTCGAAATATGGTATGCGGTGGAAACACCGGAAGATCTGGAGATGATGGTACGAGATATTAACCAGTTTCGATATGAGGGAGATGAATCGACCGCCCGCGAAACAGAACTCGTTATGCAACGTATTCTCACCAAAATGGGGCCGTAAGTGGAACGACAACTACAAAAACTGAGCTGGCTCAAAGTCAGAGAACTTGTTCCTTCTCCTATTGATACGATCATATTTCCTGTAGGGACAATTGAAGCTCATGGTTCAGCCTGTCTCGGAACCGATGACATCATCCCGGAAGCAATTGCTCTGGGTATCACCGAGCGACTTAACGCCCTGGTAGCACCGACGCTCAACTATGGTATCACCAAATCGCTGTATCGCTACCCGGGTGGAGTTACCATCAATCCCAAGACTTACCAGTTATTGATCGGGGATATTCTCAATTCTTTGGCTGATACCGGCTTTAAGAACGTTATTGTGATGAATGGTCATGGTGGCAACAATGACGTTCTCAAAACCGTTGCGTACGAGTTCCACTTTGAGAGAAAAACCAACATTGCCGTCATTCACTGGTGGGAATTATGCAGCGAGATGACCAATGAGTTTTTTGGCCACGCGGGAGGTCATGCCGGTACCGATGAAGCCGCTATGGTGATGACAATTGACCCGGCTCTGCTCGACAAAGAAACCTACGACCCCGATCTCGCCTACCATTTTCGGGCCGGTGCTGACGTCTACCCCGTGCCCGGCTCGATCCTTTTATACAAAGAAGGTGAGGGCTATCCGGAGTTTGACGTCGAGAAGGCCAGGCAATACTATGAGCAAGTTGTCGCCGCGGTTGGCGATTTTGCCGAGACGGTGTTGAAACGCTGGAAGAAGTTTGGGTTGTAAATATCTTTGCGGGTTCCCTTTGGATACGACAACAGTAGATACCGTCTTTCAAGTCAAGGGCAGGTCTTTCCAAGACCTGCCAGCTCTCCAAGTGCGGTAACGTCAAAACCTATCAATATAGGTCAAGCGTATCTCGCGGGTGAATGTGTTGGCTTCGCGGCGGTTGACCAACAGGTCTTTCAGCAAAGCCTCAATCTCAAGATTCTCAGAGAACAACCACTTGACCGATAGGCCCAAATACCCTCGCCCCTTGCCGGCAAACGTGGATGATTTGTCATCGTTCAGGGCTGCATCCCACTCCGCTAGCAACGCCAGGTTGTACTTGAAGGTCGCGTCAAACCCAACAAAGAAGTTCACGTCCGTCTCATTATCCACGTCGTTTTCAAGCGAATAGTTGAGGCCAGCATGCCAACCAGAGGTCCACTGGTAAAAATAGAAACTCCGGCTGGTAACCGCATAGAAACCTCGAGACTTAAACGTGTACCGTTTAAGAGAATCCTGCCAAGCGCCAAACCCCTGGGAAGAAAAGCCGATCGAAATCGCCGGAAAATACTCCAGCTCATCAATGACACGGAACTTCAGGTTAAACTCAATACGCGGGTTCCAGTTCGGCTTACGATTGGAAATGACATCCTCAGAGCCAAACGAGATACCCAACATGAAACGATGGGATAACCCAATATCGGTAGAACCCAATGCACCCCCATTGGGGTAGATGCGAAGACCGATATTGTAGCAAGCGCGCGGCAGAGTGCCGGCGGTCGGGACGTCTACCAGCCATCGAGGGGGCACATCGTACAGGCTGCCCTGTCTGACTCCCGCGCCGCCTTGAGCGGCAACTTCAAAGACGAGCCCCAACACCAGGCTTACTACACTCAGTGCAACCTTCAACATACCTTTCATCACGCATCCTCTCAAAGGACAAACTTGTATCCCAATCTAACTACCTTCCTCTTAATACAGTAGCCATTTTTAGAAAAACAAGTCAACAAAAAGTGGGGGCGTTGGAGAGCCACATTTATTATACTTGAATCAGAGGAAAGTTGAGATCTGGCGATGGACGAAGAAGACAGACCGGTAGAATACCCGATAGACGGCACGCTCGATTTGCATATGTTTGCGCCAAAAGACACCAAAGAGGCGGTATTGGAATACATTCGCGTCTGCCTGGATAAACACATTTTAACCATTCGGATAGTGCACGGCAAGGGAATTGGTGTCAAACGAGAGATTGTGCATAGCGCTCTCGAAGGTCACCCCAATGTCGTCCGTTATCAGCACGAAGGCGGCTCAGGCGGCGGCTGGGGCGCAACCGTGGTCGATCTTAAACTATAATTCCCCAACACTAAAATTGTTTTTCAACGGGTTACAGTTGATTTCTGGGGCGCAGGTCAGTTGAGTAAGGTAAGTGCACAATGCCTTTTAGGAAGAATAGCTGGACAACCGCTGCCAGCCGTGTTACTATACTACTGGTAGGAATACTTTCGTCCCAAGGAGATTGATCAGGTTAAACTGGATCAGTCTAAGCCGATATAGTATGACAGGTTCAAGAAAGTTGAGTTAAAGATGAGATTTCTCATTACCGGCGGGGCCGGGTTCATTGGATCAAACATAGCTGCCCGCCTGATTGAAAACGGCGACCAAGTGCGTATTCTCGATAACTTTTCCTCGGGCAGGCGAGAGAATATCGAGGGATTACTAAATTCGGTTGAAGTCATCGAGGGGGATATCAGGGACTACTGGACGGTCGCCAAGGCAGTGCAAGGAATGGATTACGTTCTTCATCAAGCGGCTTTGCCGTCGGTACCACGCTCGGTCAAGAATCCGCTGACGACAAACGCTGTCAATATCAACGGTACTCTCAACATTCTTGAGGCAGCGAAAGACGCCGGCGTGAAAAAACTTGTGTATGCTTCATCCTCGTCAGTCTATGGCGAATCTGAGGAGCTGCCCAAGCATGAGAAGATGAATCCCAGTCCTCTCTCTCCTTATGCTGTGACCAAGTTAACGTGTGAATACTATTGCAGGATTTACTGG
>CAZYRH010000031.1:0-19584 GCA_964650395.1 uncultured Ignavibacteriales bacterium | reverse complement strand
GCAGAAAGTACTGATATTGGTAACCTTTACGCCACGTTCCTGCCTTATAGTCAGATATGTTCATTAATATGTTTTCCCTAAAATGTATGTTTACCTATTTTACTTTATATCACTAAGGTAAACTATAGAGTTTTATGTTTTACTTTGTCAACTGTTTGTTGTCACTACCCCTCTCCGCTCAAAGGGTAAAACTTTTGTGAAGGTCTTCCCGTTAGTGTTTTGACAGTTATACTCTTGGTTCCATTACAAAGACTTCACTGATGCTATTTAGTGTTACGATAGGTGAGCTTTGCTCCTGAATTGGGGCCAAGAACACCCCGGCATTTAGAATACGTAATCGGTCCTTGGGTTGAGCACATTGTGCGAGATAATGGTTCGGCGGTATGCGAAGCGACGCAAGCAGACCAGGTTTTGAATAGTAGCCAGCATCCACAATGATGTTCCAGCTCATCGGACTGAACTGCTCCATTAGTGTGATTTCGAGGTCTGCCAAATCAGTCTTACCAGTCTGTGGCACGCAACCATGTCCAATACTGATATTCCAATACTTTTCGCACAAGTGTCGGACGTCACAGAACAGGCATTTATCAGTATCTGGTCGCGGGCTCGGAGGACTAATAACGAGAACGCCTAGACATCTGTTCCAACGTTCGAGGATTTCATGCTCAACCGTACCTAAGGAGTGACCAGTGGGAACAGAAACATCTACACTCTCGTGCAAATAGGAAAGCGTCAGTTTGTTCGCTGGCCTTGAGGTTGGATTAAGTACCTGGTCTTTGTACCAAAGGAGGGCGTATGTTCTCATCTGGAACTCATGCCTTTCATTATGTTCGCCTGTTTTGAAGTCAATTAATTCGCAAAGGGAATCTGTGAGTATTACCAAATCTGCCCTCCCTTTCCAATGTAGTCCCGGAACGTACATGTCCACCTCCGAATGGATTCCGTAGGGCAGTGATCCGCGCTGTTTTGCTGAATTCGCAGTAGGATGTTTGGTCGTGGGTGCTCCGATGTTGTCAAGATTCATACGTCCTACCATAAGCTGGACTTTGCTTCGGATTTCCGAAGTAGATGCTAGAAGTGACGAATGAATGGAGTCGATTCTCGACTCCATTCTCGGGTTCCCTTTGTACGCCCCAGTCGCTTGCTCTATGTAGGATCGGATTACAGTTGTGTAGCCGCCTAATGATCGCATCACATCTATGACGCGCTCGTCTCGCATCGAGCTACAACCGGCTTTAACAAGCTCACCCATTATCCTCTCGACAGACGAATGTACTATTGTCCCTGTTATGCTGGGAATATGGACCCTACTTGGGTAGCCACGCCCATCCCAAATCTGAGGATAATCTGCGCGCTCCAGCGCCCATTTATGCGGACAATCCTCGATTTCGTACAATAGGCTGATGGACATCTCCGAGGGAGGTAGAGGCCATCTCACCGGTCTTGAAATGCAGTACTCTTTTGGATATTTTGACATGACTCATCCTAAGCAATTCTGTGAATTAGGTCACTTGTCACCGAAGGCAGGTTCTTCCTCACCACCAGTTCATCTACCGGCAACGTGGGAACGCTTGCATTAAATTCAGACAAATCTCGCAGTTTCTCCGTAGGAGCATATCCAGGTGCGAGTGGGTTATGCAAGAAAATAACAAAACCTAATTTATCCCTCTTCCTTGTCAAGAATATAGGCGCAACCACGTCACCAAGCCCTGATACAGTGATGGACTTGTTCCTCTCTAATGTGATGGTATCCAGTCCCTGTCGCTGTAAGTCTTGAAATAACATCTCTGTTGACTGGTCTAGTCTGGTCCTGTTTATGCTAGGCATCTTGCCAGAGATTATGAACTCGAGAAGGCTCGCGGCAAGATGCCGGTCCAACAAATCGTGTTCCAGTTTATTCTTGAAACTTCGAAGGCACCTGTAACAAGAACAGTCGCATTTACCCGGACAGTCTTCTAAGATAGATAATGCCTTATTGAAGATCTTCATCCCTAATTCGCCAGCCCTTCTTGAAAAACCTGCTCCTCCCGGAAGAGTATCATATAGATAGATTTCGACTTCCGTGCCGTCTCTACCTTTCGTGGTAAGCGCCGGTCGATATTCCGCTTGAATTTCGCCGGCTTCAAGTTCAAGAATAGAGCTGCCTGCTGCGGCCAGAGCCTCGCTTAACGTTCTTAAGACCGTGTGAGTTGCCAACAGTCCTGGTTTCAATATGATGGGTGGATCCACGGTCATCGAAATAAGGAGAATATCGGTTATGAAATCAGTTCCTAATACTAGGCCCGTAACACTGCTACCGCCCCCGCAATTTGGATTGGCATCACCGGGATAAGGTTTCCGATGAGCCGCGGCGACCGATCCTTTCGGCAGGATTGAAGGTTCAATTCGCCCACATCTTCTACAATATGTGTAACCTTCAGCGCGAGGCCCACGATTTGTTACCAACAATTGCTCCCGCATGTGGTAAACGCGTAGGCGAGGATTCAGAGTTGTCCATTCATCGCTCACTTGCGGTGTTGGAGCTAGTAGCTTTGCGTGAGTCGCGTAGCTTTTCACTGGTTGATCGTCCGGAGACGTTCCCTCTTTCTTATCGACCGGGTGAGCAAATCCGGGTGGCCTGAACCAATATGTTCCTGGTCCGAATGATCGTACACCTCCGCACGCTTCACAGTCCCTTCTTTCGCCGACTGTCCCCTGGTCTATCGGGTAAGTATGTGCATAGCCGCAAATAGCACACTCATAATAGATTCGTCTTCTGTCCCAAGCTTCATCCAAATCATTTCGCATGGGAGAATATATTGCTCCTGATGTCCAGAGTTTACTGTCAACCCAAACTTCTTTGCCAGGGGCATATTGCGTCAGTGCAATCGAAAGACTCTGCGATGGAGTATAACGAAACGCAGGTCGATAAGCCGTAGACTTATCCGCATCGAAAACATAGAAGGTGGCCACGTCTGTTGGGAAAGCATAGCGTGGCAGTACACCTTTGTATAAGAGCCGGTCTAACAAATACTCCTTGGTCGCGTCTATCGCTGGATGCTCAATACCATTCTCTTCCTGAACTTCTATGTCGATTGCCTGTGTCGCTTCGCTTTCAACTGCTTCACTCCGTTTTGTCGATTTAACCGTTGTGACAGAGGTCTGGTCGTTTGAACTATTAAAGTCTATGGCATCATCTATTAGGCGCATGGTTTCCTGAACCAAATTATCAATAAGAATCTTCGACTGGATACCGGATAGTTCTGCCGGTAACCAAGATAGGACTTCTGCCGCAAGGTCTTGCTCGTTTTCTTGCAGCCAGTGAAGAAAGTCATATCTATTGAGGACTTTCCCAGACACACGGAAATCGGCGACTGACCCTAGTACGGCAAACAATTGAGGCTGATCCTCAGGTTTTATATTTGGCATTTTTTCTTGGTGATATCGTTGAAGCAAATACGCAGTAATATGGCGACGTGCAATCTCAGCGTTATCGAGAGTGAGCTTCGGGTCAGTCACTATTCCACGTATCATCTGATCTGGCTCAGAAAAATAATGTTCGTCGTGACTGTCCGCACTACCATAAGCAGTTACGCTTGCAATGGCATTCCCACGCCGTCCTGCTCTACCTGCTCTCTGTTGATAGTTTGCTCTTGAAGGGGGCATGTTACGTAGCGATATCCCAGACAGATTGCCTATGTCGATACCGACTTCCATGGTTGTAGTACACGATAGAACGTCTATTGCCATACGTTGTAGGCCGGCTTTGTCAGATCCCAAATCAACGTCCTGAAAAAGAAGCTCATACTCCTCAGCTTTGGAAAAGATGTCATCAGGTTGCGCTGTGTTAAGTTGAGCTGTATGTTCAGCAGCGATAAGCGACATAGGTGTAATTGGATCAGGTTTTAGTGCGTCAACTGTACTTGCGCGATAGTACCCTTTTCTCGCCGCAAAGACAGGGTCTTTATTCGGATCCAAAGAAAGCACATTGTTTCCACCACAATTAACGCAGAAATTGTGTGTGGGAAAGATGCGCTGCGTGGTTCGGCATGAACGACAATATCCCCATTCGCCTCCGACTAACAAGGACAATTCGCCACCTTTGAGTCGGTACTTACCCCCTGAAGTAGGTTCCGTAAATGCGTTGATAAGGTTTGGAAGCCACTCCTTATCGAACGTATTTCTCGCTGCCTTGTTTCCCAGGAATCGCTGGACAGTAGAGAAATTACCAGTATGGTCTTGGACTTCCGTTTTCCACCACTGTAATGGCATCCGACTAACCCAAAAACCACTGCTGTTCCAGCACCGGAGCCACAAGCGCGCCAGCACAATATTCTGGTCATCTGTTTCTGCTATGCCTTTTATTGAGGACAGGGATCTTAATCTTGCGCTATGTTCACCTCTTTCTACGATTGTAGCCAAGGCTAACGACTCGAGACCGTAGTATCTATCACCTATGCAAGAGACCATCCCTTTAAGCAACGACTCAGGAGGATTCTCTGCACGTAACTTCAACATAAGAGCGAGGAGATCGGTGTCTGACTTTAGGCAATCTTTCGCAAATGCTTCGGCCACGACAGTTTGGGCATGGAAATTCTCTCCTTGCTTTAACTCAGGTCTGATGCGTACTTTAAGGATCTCCGAGGCTAGCAGCACTGCCAAATACAAATCCTCCAGTGAGAGATGGGGCTTAATAAGGCTTGACCCACACAAGTGAGAGAAGCCCGATACGATTAATGGACGAAGAGTATCTTGCTGGGAGTAAGTTTGAAGGTTGGGAGCCAAGCGCGCTGCGGTCTGTCGAGAATCTGAGAATATGAGAACCTTCCGTCCTCTAAGTGGAGCAAACCAAGTTGATTGAACGCTTGAGGGCGGCTGAACTTGGATTTGTTTCGTAATTAGAGCTTGAAATGGCTGGTCGCCTTTTGTTTGATGGTCTTGAACCGATGTACGGCCAAAGGACGCAGTTGTTCCGCATACCCCGCATGGCTTAAACTCCCCCGGCCGCGCTTGCTCTTTTGGGCTGCTAGGCCCCCAAGCAACAAGCCGATTCTTGGCAATATAAACGTGTCTATTTCGAGTTCCTAATATTGACGGATTCAGTCGTCCGGTAATGAGGTCATACTCAGCGGGCTCAACCCCATCCGTAATTGGTTCTTCAAGTAGTAAGTCCAGCGGCTCAAGTTCATCGTATGATCCGGAAGCTGCATGGAATGCTCCTCCGGCCTCAGACCATAGGAAATCCGGAGTTTCAACGCTATCGGTATACGCCCTGGCATATGAGGCACCACAATTGCGACAGGTATATAGTTCAAGTACACGTGCGCCACACTCACAAGTCTGCTGCGGCTGATTGTAAATCTTTCCTCCCGGTCCTCTTCGCTTATCCGGAGGTAATGCGCTGCAATCCGGATCCATACATATCCATAGCCCGGGCAATCCTCTAAAAAAAGAATGGACTCTACAAGGGATAAGACTGGGTTCGGAAGGATCCAAGCGAGCTAAACTTCCCAACGCCGTTAAGGTAGTCACCGCCTGCGCGGCAAGATGTTTCTCTATATCCCCAAATACTGCCGGCCCCAAGGAGTCTGCTGGCATCGCTGATTGCATTGTCAAATTCACGAGTTGAGACATTGGGGGAAAATCTCTTAGAGCCTCGTAAAGCGAACGATGCAGACTCCAGGGTTGTGCAACCCCTCTGTATTTGAGGAAGCTGCTTACCTGAGCGATTTGCTCCTTTTCGTTTGATGCTTCGTATAAGCCGCCTACGTTGATTGCGCACAATGCTTTGACATCTGACTCAATTCCGTTTGCAGCATTCGGTCGAAGATGTAGCTGACCAGTAATCGTGAAAAATTCTTTTGAATCTTTACCGGTTAATTGAGCAGCAAATTTTGATGCATAAGTATCATCATGAAAGCTAGCGCTTGTGCATATTACTTGGAGTCGTTCAGGCGGAATTCCGAGACGCTTTCGGAGTCTCCTTATCAAATACGCCACCTCAGTTCCCGCCGCTCCTCTGTAAAGATGAGCTTCATCGACAACCAATAACAGCCGTTCATTACTGGATTGAAGCCACTGTTTTGTTCGGTCGAAGATAGGGCGCTCAATAGGTCTCATCAGCATGTATTCCAACATGGAGTAGTTTGTAACCAGGATATCAGGAGGTGATTCTTGGACTTCATGCCTTGTTAGAAGTTCTGAGTCCTTTGGTAGAGTGATACAACGCTTAAACTCACCATTTTGGTCCTGCCAGCGAGTCCCCTTCTTTCCGTACCATGAAACGAGGTCTGGTTTCGCTGGCCATTTACCTCTATTTTGTAGTTCCGCAATAAGTTTGCTGGCAGCCAATTGTTCAACAGATGTCGGTCCACTAGCCAACTCAAGGTTTTGGACATAATAGTCTCCAACAGAAGAAAGCCTAGTCTGGTCTTTCTTTGAATTTCGGACCCCAGGGTATGGAGTCCTACTTGTGTAGCGGGCGAACCGAGGTGGACGCCCAGTCCACTTGACAAATCTTTCAACAACGCGTGGGTCACCAAAGAGTTTTCGAAGTCGCCCCAATTGGTCATTTACAAGAGCATTCATCGGATATAACACGATAGCTCTCACAGCCAGAGTTGACCCAAAACTTTTGCCGCTTGACGAGGCTTCATGTGTAATCTTACCCAGAATTGGGAGAAGGAAACATTCAGTCTTACCAGAACCGGTACCTGTCATGACAACGAGGCTTTTACCTTCAACTAATGATTTCTCAATTGAGTCCGCTTGATGTTCATATGGTGGATCATGGATCACAGAGTCCAGACTGCCGGATTTTGAGGAAAGAACTGAAAACATTTCTAGTATTGCGGATTCTAGACCCAACTTGCTGAAGGGCTTGCCACTTCTGTATCTAGGTGTGCTCTCAATGTAAGGCTGTTGGTAAATTACCCCGGGCTTATCCAACAGATCGTGGCGTGCCTCGATCAACTTTGGATTACTAATATGATAGGTTGCCTCGATATAGTCACGAAGCGCCCCATGAAGTTGTTTTACAGTTTCTTCAATCGTCAATACCATTCTAACCTCCTGGGTTACTGACTGTACTCAGCTAACCACAACTTACGTCGAGCAAAGTCGATTTCTTGCTCGAGGTCTGATTTTGCAAATTCAAAAGACAACAGACACCCTATGTTTTTTACGCGGTTTCCTATCCAATCCCAACGACGCTCCATCCAATTCGGGATCGGAGAAAAAATATCTACTACATAACTCGGGCCTGTTGTCTTACGTAGTCTGTATTGTTGTGGCTTTCTGAGCCGGGCGTCAAGTGCTGCCTGCAGGCGCCACGCTTCATCGCAACCACGCAATCCGGCCGAGGAAGGAAATGGGAGATCTAAAAACTTCTTGGGCCTTCCTTTTTCAAGTTCCAGATAACACCAAATATCATTACCGTAGGCTTGGGGACGTCGCCCCAAATAATTTCCGCTCAAGGATTTTGGAGATGACCATCGTCCAGGATAATAGCTCACGTTTCTTTCCGAATCGAGAATCGTCAGGCTCGGGATTTCTCCGCACTGAGCAGCATTCTTTAGAACGCGATTGAAGTGATTTATATGCTCTTCGGCCGTTTCATCTGGCGGGGCCTTGAGCCAGTTATCTTCAGAGCATCTGACCAAACCGAATTGGGAAAGAACCGACACGAGTTCCTCGTCTTCTTCTTGGTCGGCTTGACTCGATACTCCAGTTATTCTCAACACGCGTACCCCTGCTGGAATAGGGACCTCCACCTTGTCTCCCAAAGCTTTGTCCAAGAGCGCGTTGCCAACTGGTGAATCAACAGATATGTTGTTGGAAGATGCATCAGCCTTATGCGGAGGCGTAATGATGTAATCCTCACTTCTTCCCTCAAGATCACGAACCGATACTTTTGAACCTATTCCGACGTGAGGAGGCTCTTTCCTTAAGAAACGAAGGCCACCTTTGACCCCTATCATTTGTTCGATGTCCTCCGGCAGAAAAGAGACACTGTCGGGCGTAACGCCGAGCAATATCACCTTGTCACCTAAGAGGTAGACATAACTTGGCGGTGCAAGATACAGAAGCGCAGAACTATTTAGAGCTACGTCTCTGAACTCCTGGAGGTCACCAACTGCTACTAGGTCTTCGACGACATCTCTTACAGTTGTCTCTAGATCATCGCTTGATTGAGCCACATAGCGCAGAGGCTGCATAACAGCATCAATGAGTGATTTTGATGGACAAGGACACAGGAAGCCAGCAGCTCTTCTTATCGCTGCTGCCAAAACCTCGCGCGAATCAAATGAGAGTGACGCCCTACCCAATCCCAGAGCAGTCATCATCTCCGTTTGAAGGTCATCTTTCGAAATGATTCTCAATGTATATCCCACTCCCAACCCGAGATTGGGTCTTCAACATGTTGTGTTGTTTGTTCTTCGATCATTATCACCATGGACCTTGCAGCTCTTATTAATACAGGCTGCTGAAGTAATTGGTCTAAACCCCAGCGCCAATTTTTCTCAGCCCAACTCAAAGCTCTTTCGGGCTGGCTGGCCAAGCGCAACGCCAATTCAGATAACCAATCGATACTTGGAGTGAGTGGCCTCCCTGTGAATTGTCCTTGGATCCGAACGAAAGGCTTGACTACCCTAGAGAGTGCAGTGACTCTCTCTGAAGCTGGCATACGGTCGAGATTGGGGCGTATGACCTCAAGCTGCCTATAAATGGCCTCATGTCCTGTTTTATCGTATATTCCAAGGACAAGCATTTCTAAACTCAATGGGCTGGTCGAAGTCGGTCTTCCATTCTCTATAGCAGCCCACTTCTTCCCTCCCATTACTGAGAACAGGTATCGGGTTAACGCGTCTATTACTTGCTGCTGTCTGATTGCGCAAAGAATATCACCCGTTAGGCGAGCGTCTGACCACAATTGAATGGCTCGAATGATTTCTCCGATACCGTCGGGGGACCTCACACGTGGAACGAATTCTGTTTTCAAATTAAGTTTGGTAGCTAAGTCGAAAGGCTTATCCTCAGGAGGTAATATTATTGCACAAGTGGTTTCTCCTGACTTGGCAAAATACAAACCGTTGGATGCGGAAACAAACTCTTTTTGAAAGGTTCCGTCTTTTTGAGGTAAGGCAGTGTCTGGTCTTTCGAACTCGAACTTAGTAACCATGGGAGTGGACAAGGCACCGGTGTCATCAAGCAACTTTAGTTTGTATCCATCGCCATCATTGTGAAGAATCCATCGAAGTACGCAGAACTCGCGTTCGCATTGCAACGTGAATGAGCCAAGTTCAATTGCATCTAACGTCAATTTGCAGGAGTAGGCTCTATCATACAAACCAGAGATATCGTCCGCTTTTCTGACTTCCCGGTCGAAATAGGAATGCCACATGGAAGCATCAACGGGAATCTCCAATGGTGTTAGTAGTTTTGAAACAATGGGCTGGTTACAGCCGGATTCAAACAGGTCAAGTTTACACCCGATCTTATGCGCCCGAGGACCAAGAACCTGCAAGTCAATGCGGTTCTCCCAAAGCTGTTCAATTGTCGGATTTCTTGGTTCAACTAGTACAGTCAATGCAGTCCTGGTCCCCATGCCGGGTTGCCATACCTGTGGGTCACGAATTGCTATTCTTAGAGATCCACTTTCGTTCTTGATATTGGCAGTTGAATATTGAGCAAATACTGTAATCTTATGAGTGCCGACGTTAAGATGTGGTAATCCTATGAAAATGGGGTCTTCTACCCTCTCGGAAACAATATTTAGTACTTGAGTCTGGTCATCATCGAATATAAGAGATAAGGTCTTTACTTCGTGGTCGGCCTTGATGCCGATGCAAGGCCGTTCAGTGGATATCCACTCTGCATAACCTTCACCGTCCCATTTTGCGGCGGTCAAACCCGCCGGCCAAACTTCAACGGTTTTAGCTACATGAAGATTCAGT
Organism: uncultured Ignavibacteriales bacterium; assembly: GCA_964650395.1. GTDB lineage: Bacteria > Zixibacteria > MSB-5A5 > GN15 > FEB-12 > CAZYRH01. The sequence goes on along the minus strand of CAZYRH010000031.1, from coordinate 9,649 downwards.
TTGTTAATAGCCTGCTCTAATTCTATACCGACCGAATCAGGTATTTGTATGACAACTGCATTAGAGTTCTTGCATTCTAAGACAACTGGTACTATCCACTCGTTTTGCTGAAACGATCCCGAAGTGCTCACGACGACATACTTATTTCTTGGCCTTACTGCCAAGCTCCTAATCTGGTAAGCACGCCCATCCGAAGCAATCTTAAACAGAAACAATTGTCCAGGCATAAGCAGGCAATCTGTACGCAGTAAAAAGTCCAATTGTGGAGAAGACATCTCGAATTTTAAGAGCACTTCGTCCGATTTTGGCCATTCTTCGAGAGCAATAAGTTGAGAACCATGCAGCGTCCAACCACGAGCCTGCCATCGACCTGATGCACCTGTAACTCTACATCGGGATTCGGCAAGAACTTCATGCAGTTGCGGAAAACGAGTTGACATCCGAGACAAGTCCGGAATCTCGAGCAAAACTCTCCATGTGTCTTCATCTGTCGGTTGTAGAATCAGACGCGGCTCAATCACTAGGTCTTCAAGTTGTTGACGGGCGTGAGTAATGGTAGTGGCAGGGTTCTGAGCGAACCCTCTGTAACCTCTAGATAGCCCTTCAAAGTGAACACGTTGTGCGTATCGGCTTGCCGTTCGAAGCCATTCTCTTGCGCTACGTATGTCATCCAGGTCTCCTCTTATTCTATTAAGGGTCGATGATAAAATCAGCGTCTCGAATCCCGCTTGTCCTTGGAACAAGAGAGCCGTCGCAATCTGTCCGACCAGAGAGGAGTTTTGAGCTAACTCTTGAAACCTTGAGTTTGCGCTCCACGATTGTGCCGCTATCATTTCCCCCAATAATTGGGGATCATCAAACATCTCCTTGGAGAATTCCGGCATCATGTCATGAAGAATTCTAGCCAGATTCAATTGAAGATCTTTGGGAAGGATCGCATTGGTAATAGGCCATGAGATTATTGAGAAATGGTTAGCCCATCTACCGCTTGGTTTTGCCCCACCATACTTATTGCTAAAACGTTGGAAAAAGTTTTGTATCCAATACCGATTACCATAAAGCCTCCATCCAGCCGTTTGTTCCTCGAAGGTCTGCCAATACTCATAACCTTCGTATCTATAACCGATTTCGGTAGCGTAGACAACCCACGGTAGCATATGGTCAGTTGACGGGCTGCTCTTCGAAATGAATTCACGAATATCTGCTTGGAGTAAGTTGATTTCTTCGGGTGAAAGACCATGCTCCAACGCAAAGATAGGCCACTTGCGCTTTGAGAGAACTCTCTGTTGATGGAGTTCCTCAAAATGCTTCTGTAAGCGTATGTTCCAAGTTTCAACGCTCACAACCGTTTCTCCTGTCTATCATCTCGGGGACAACCTCTTTTGGATTCTAGTTCCCGAGTGGCCAAAACGCAGCCAACGAGATCTTGTTAGTCTGAATCAGATGCCTCACAATGCTCGGGGATCGGGGTACTATTGTATTTGGTGAGTGCTTGCCATGTGTCGGAACGTCGCCATCCAACCCAATCCGAGCACCGTTCAGCTCGGGGAATAACCCAGCGTTGCACCGCGGCAACTCCAATATTGATACAAGATTCGCCGTAGCCCTGTGGCTGATTCTCTAAACCTAGGAGTATTTGTTTCCAATTTGCAGCCAATGGGATTGCATAAGCCTCTCGCTTTATCCCATGACGAAGCAGATTGGAATCCATGTTGAGGAGGGTACACACCTTCCTAAGTGCTCGCAACCGCCAACTTGGACCCTGACCATATTTGTAATTATTGAAATAAGGGTCATCATGGGCTTTAAGGACTGATCGCACTTGCTTAAAGACCTCATCGGTCACCAAGAAATGCCCCCAACCCTCCGTGGTTCCTATTTTAATAAATTCAACTAAACCAGGAAGACGGAGGCGGTTGTAAACCGATGATCTTCCAAGAGCCGAGGTCGTAGTTGCCAACACCAGATGAGCATCTTTCTTGACCTTGGATATTAGGCCAGCTTGGTCCGCATACTTCTTCCTAAAGTCGTCTCTGACTTCTGATGAGGCAATGAGCGCGCCAACTACTTTCGACCCTAATAACGACGAATATGGCGGAACCGCCCCAAGTACGTACGCATCCAACATGAATGAGAGACGCTCCTCCCTTTGAAGCACATCCCAACCTATCCACTGGTCTCTACATCGCAAATTGAAAACTGGGTCGCCTAATGCGAGTATTCCCAAAAGTTTATGATTGTGTTCGTCCAAAACAAGGTAACGCATCCTACGGCCGTAGCCTTTAGAAACTGGGACAGACCACAGCAATGTGGCAATACGGAAAAGATAGCCCTCTATACTATCCGCTTTATTCACGAGCACTAATTTTGGAGTTATCCTGCTAGGTTCTATCTCACTGCCTTCCGCAAAGTAATTAAGAAGATCATGCCCATGTTTCGACAACAGGGCTGCTTCAGCTTGAGAACGCTCCCGGCGTTGAGGAACGTGCAATTGTCTGATGCTCTCTTTCGTTCTTTCTTTACCATTAGAACCATTAAGCGTGTCGAAAAGCAGGGCACGTAGCTTTGCTATTTCCTCCGGTTCCGCATCCCGTCTGCTAGTACCAATTAGAGATCGAACACTTGGCTCGGCTGGTTCTTTGTTCATATCGGCAATTATTTCCGTCACTTTATTGTCTTCTTCGGCCTTTTTCCTCGTTGCCCACTGTATATCTTTGTAAATTTATCCAAGTCTTGCTTATGTATGAGCCACTTGTTGTGTACTTTCTGTGCTGGAATTTGACCCTCCCGGCATAGTCTTTTCACAGTCTCCCAATGTACCCCGAGCATTTTGGCTGCCTCTATAACATCAAGATATTCACCCAAAATCGGCATATTGCCTCCGGTCACATAGCGATACCGCAATATTAACAACTTTGTCTTCGCCACGTCAAGGTGAGACAACAAATGGGTAGCATTAGACAAAAAAAGGGACCGAGGAGTTTTCCCCGATCCCTAAGTGTGTAAAGATTATTAATGCTAGAACTCAAACAATGCTGGTTGTTCCGATTCTCTCTTTACTACCTCCTCTTCTTTCAGTTGGCGTCTTTCTGCTCGTTCTAGCTCTTGCCTGGCTATCGTACGCCGGCGATAGAGCCATTCTTTCAGCCGATTCAGGTCTGCCATTTGCTGGTCAGTAAGTGCTTCTACCCGAATATCATCGGGCATTTCCCCCTTTTGCCAACGCCTATAGGTCTGGCCACATAAAGGTAAATCTGGGTCCATTCGCTACCCATCGGCTGGGTTAGGGAAACCGTCATGAGATAGGCGCAGGCATTAGCATCAGTGCCGATCGGTTCTTCTCCCTTCATTGCCTTCATGTCGCCTATCATTCTTTCTAAGGTGATGGCAGTCTTTAGCCAATCCGGTATGGTATCTCCCCAACCACCCGGAAAGACGGGGAGACGGGGGAGAGTCGAACTGCACCTGAAACAATGCTTACATTTGTGTAATACGAACGGCGATCTAATTCTAAGAAAAGAACAAGACAACGCTAAGGACTATTAGCATTTTGAATTTCAAAAAGAGATTTGAATCGCGTCGCCAAAGACTGGGCGAATCCGTCGAGCCCTGGAAACAAAGTGATTCGGTTAACATTCATGGCGTCTAGCTGCTCGAGAGCAACGATAGTCTGATTGTTATCTCCCCCGGTGGGCACCGTATACTGGATTATGTTATCTGAGAATTTGTTGTTCGTTTGATACTCAAGAAAGATGTCAGACATTGAAACTGAGACGTCCGTTTGGCAAAGAAAGGTGCCTCTCTGTAAAGAGAGTCTTTCGTTTAATCGAAATGGATTTACCCATAACAAGTGATGCGTTCCGTTCCCGATGAAATTTCTTTTGAAGAGGAGTTCTTCTGTCTCCCTATCTTGACGGAATCTTTTGTATTTGGCTTTCAACCCGCTTTCAAGTTGCTTTGTAAGCCAACTAAAGTTTATTGCCCAGATTGCCACACTGGAATTTGACTCGGCGGACTCAAACGCAAAATAAGCGGCAACGTGAGGGGAGTACGTAAAATCAAGTAATCTCGTTGGGGCTCCGTGGTGTTGCATCAGAGCCAAGTACTCTATATACGATTGAGCTGAGGGAACTTGGGCTGTGTACTGGTACAAGCGCCTGCGGAACTCACGAATCATGTTGTCTTCAATGCGTTGTCGGTCGACGTACGTGACATCGAAACGATCGCAAACGCGCTCAAACTTGCTTGCCAATGGCCAAGAGTCGCTCATCTGCCCTCTGAACATCCAGCCATTGTTCACCTTATCGTTGACTTTGGAAAGATAGTCGTCCAAGTCACGGCAAACAGTAGGATCCACGATTTTGATCTTTGCTTTCAATGGCCTCCTCAAATCGGATGTGCGAGTCGTACTTTGAAACCAGTTTACTAGCGGATGTGATTATATGTCAATTCATCAGACAGAAACAAGCAAGTCGGCCTCTCCCTGAAACAATCCTGGCGTTTGCGTGATAATCCGGTTTCCCGGCAGCAGGAGATTGCAACTAGTATCATTTAACGGACAGGCCACTATCGTCTTGCTATTTTTCTCTATTTTGACCTTCGGCCTTCCTCAAGGTATCCATCACTTGCGATGTATGAATGATGACATCTTCCATGAAAAGGTCAAAGTCGTCAATTTCTTCTTCGCATGCGTATTTTAGTGAAATGAATATTTCCTTCGTTTCTTTGATGAGAGAAGAAACCTGATGAATATAAATCTTAGTAGTCTCGGGTAGTGTTGAGTCGAGGTGAGCAAGTCGTGTATTGCGATAATGTCTCAATTTGAGCAATATCTCTTGGTTCTTAGCGATATTACCCTGGATTACTTCAAGGCCATCTTGTGTTGCATAAGGAGCCAACTCTGAAGGATTATTCCTGGCGGTAGAGGTTAGGTTAATCAGACTTATGGTTCTGGGATCGGTATCATAAACCTTGGATAACTGCAGGAGTGTGCTCCACAATAAGGCGTTACGCGCCGGGGCCAAGAATCCTCGATATCGCCACCAGAAATCATCGGAACCTTTGGGTGCAAAGTAATCCAAGTATTTTGAGGACTCAGAATTAAGATATTTACCATATTCTCTATCCAGACTTTCCCATACAATGAAGTATGAAAGGCAGTCGAGGATTACTTTCCTCAGTTGATTAAGCTGGTATTGGAATTTTATGCGATCCGTCATGTTGTATTCCATCCCTCTCCGACTAGGAGAAAAGCCCACTTTTGAGTCTCCCCCGAATTATGTGTCCAATAGAAGAAAGAAACAAGAGAGTTGTCAATCTTACATCATAAAAGGAAACAAGTAACATTCTGACGGATTGTTCAGTGCTCACCAAGTTATCAGCGCCCAAATAGACGCGAAAAGAAGTGGCGGCTTTGAGGTGGTTCCCCTAGCCACTTCTCAAACTCCTTCGGGTTCTCCACTATTATCGTATTACCACGCCTATTGTGTTTTACTGTTTGAGGTAGATAACTCTGATAGTCATTAATTTCCCAGTGTTGCATATCTTTAGCGAACGTTATCAGTTTACGCTTGCCATCATCCTCAACAATAGCCTTGCGCAAGCCGTAAAGCAAGTCCTGCCAGTCTTTACGCCCGGGATCATGAAGTTTCTCTATCGGCTCATTGGGAAAGAAAGTCGGCAACGAACGCCCGGCATATTCATAGAGCTCTCGCATTACAAGTCGGGCAGTCTGAAGCTCATCATCGCTTGGCAACGCGCCAGCGTTCAATTGCTCTAAATACAGGTAAGAAAACCACTTGAATATCTGGTTATCCTGAGCGAATAGTTTGGCTAGTCTTTCTTTGCTGACTTCCGTCGGAACAAAGTGGACATCAAAATCTATTCTTTTTACCCGGGACTTTGCCCATTCTTTAAGCCTCGGTGTATTGGATGAAATGACAATCTGTGGAGACACGTATTGGTCTTTCCACCAGCGCTCCCAGTAGGATTTAAAAAGATCCTCAATTCCCGAAGTCCGTGATGGATCAACATCATCGAATGTCAGAGGGAAAGCAGTCTCGGTTAAGAGTGTATTGGCTATTCTTGTCTTGGTAAAATCCTGGCGTGACAACGCTTCCATAATCCTTCCCGTAAGCAATCTCAGGGAAAAACGTAAAAACGTGGTCTTGCCGTTCTGAGTTGGGCCATAGATGTATAGAAACCGCGGTCCTCTGGTGTCTATAAGACCATACCTGGCTCGTTTAGCTTTCATGTACTCGTGGGCAAAAGGCGCGAAAAAGATATAAAGTAGGGCTTCAAACATGCTCGTCTTTGCCGCAAGTGGATTGGCAGACTCAGCCATGTCGACGGTGTTCAGATAAGACTCAATCATCTCAAGCGATTGATTCACAATCGCGGGGTCGGGCGGTGCTTCCGAAAGAGATATCAGCGAAGCATCGACGCCGAGTAGGAGTTCCTTTCTCTCTCTTGAAACCAGTAAAAGAGGGACCCTGTGATTCTCATACACATACCTGATATAAGCTGATTTGCTAACCTGCAACTGATTCTGTCCCACGGCTACGGGTTTAAGCGGTATTAGCTGCCGCTCAACACGTTTTTTGACCAGGTCCGTTTCAGGCAGGTGAAGCAGAGTTATTTTCTCCTGCTCCACACCACCTATTTCCATGAGGCTGCTGGACAACTCGTGGAAGACTTCTCTCATCTCGAAATCTTGTTCATCAGGGGCGACAGCACCTTTTAGCCAGGCCTCAATCAACTGCTTCTTATCCTGATGTTGATTCTTCTCCAACAGCTCTTTGAGATCACCCATAAAGAGGCTGCAACCACTAAGATGAGCTTGATAGTCCCGAATTAGCTGTTCGAGAGCAGGATGACCAACAGGAATATCCAGATACCAGGCGTAATTCATTTGTCTTCTGGCATCCTGGGCTGTGGCGGTCAAATTGGCACTTGTCTGGATCACCCGGATGCTGTCCTGTTTTTCTAGGATGTAAAGTTTGGTGTGTATCGTATGGTTGGGAACATATATGAGAAGAGTACCGGTTTCCACCAACTCTTCGAGCCGCTCGATGACGTCTATTGGTTTTTGCTCCAGGTTACGCTTGTAGCTTTCCGTAAGGTTTTCGCCAACGACAACCTCTAATTGTGTATAGCCGCGCTTGTCATAGAACTCAAGGAGCAGGTCAGGCGAGAGGACATACGAAACAGCCCGCATTCTGATGAAACCGTTGAATAACTCATCAAAGTCCCCTCTCTTGGCTATGAGGCGTGTTTGCAGCGGGGACAGTCCGGCGAAAAGGTCTGCCTGCAGGATGTTTTTATTTTTAAGGGACTTGGAATACGGCATTTTGCTCTATCCTCAACCCCGGCTTGTCTCACTCAATCGGCCACCCGGGAATCAATTCGTCAATCTCTTCCATCAGCCGCAATGTCTCTTTCAAGACTACGATTATCTTCTGATAATGCACCCGATCATCATAGGTTAGAGTCCTGCCTTTACGGTCTTTGAGCCATTTCTCGCAGACCTGGTAGCCGCCGATGTGGAAATTCCATACCTTCGGTGGTACACCTTCGAAATACTGCGTCTTGTTGATGTAAATGCGCTGGTTATTGTCATCATAACTTAGCTTCTCAACTTCGTTGGAGCCAGTAATCGGGTATTTGGTAATGGGCGTATCCAGTGTTGAAGATTCCATAAGATGCAGAGATACTAATTCGGCTCCCTTTTCCGCCAATGCCTTGAAAAGAGCCTTGTCCGAGGTCAGCGGTAGGCGGGGGAAATCCATCTTCAGGAATTCGGCGTAGCGGGTGCGATAGGTGGGTGAGTGGAAGACGGCGTAAGCGTAGTTGAAGATGTCCTCCGGGCCGAAGGTCTGCTCAAGGTCTCCCCGACCATCTTCAACGAAGGTCAGCCCCAGCTTCTCTGAGACAACCTTGATAAACTCCGGGTTCAGGTTGGGGCGGCGGCGCCCACCGTCAAACTGCATCTCGCCTTCGGCAGGATAGAGATAGAGGGGAAAATCGTAATTTCCCTCTTTTGTGTTGGTAGATAAAGTACAGCTTTCGGGCACATCTTTTGATACACCAACATGTTGCCATTTACTCATAGAAATCTGCCTGGGTAATAGTAGGCATACGTTTTCACGCTTTAGCATGTTGTCAATTAATTGGCGCCGCGGGTAATCCATTACAGCTATATTAAAATAGCAGAAACGCCAATCAAATGGCCTGTAGAGACACCTAATAAAGTACTGTTCCCATTTCTTATCATTCCGTAATTGCTTTCGGGCAGCAGATAGTTGCCAATCCCTATTATCATGAATCCCGTACATGTCTCTGAGTTCTTCATCGCTATATGCGCTGTCTCGCAGGTTGATTACCCTATGCCGCATTTTTTCTTCTTCAAAATCAATAGCGAACTCATCACGATGTGTCTGAAACCCTAAGACATTAACAGGGAAAATGTCGGTCACTTTCCAACACCTCATGTATTCAGCAAGGTCGGTCTCATCTCTTTTGATGAACAGGTAATAGGGGCTATCCGGATTAAGTTCCTGCCATTCAGTAACGCTTATATCCGTCTCGGTCAGCGCCTGGTATTTGCCTTCCCGAAGTCCCCACAGGTCAGCGTAATACACCGTGGCAGGTGCGGTACTGCCCGGCTCTTTTACCAGCAGACATATTGCCACTCCCTGCTGGATATCGAAGACGTTTTCGTCCTTGCCGCCGTCCGGGGCAACCTCTTTTTTCTTGGAATTACCATGCAGGTTGAGGATGTAAATATCGGTGAATGTACTCATCAGGGACTGGCGCATACCGCGGAAGGTGGGGTTATCCAGATAAGAGTGATTGGTAATGAATCCCAGCACGCCCTGCCCGGTACGCTCGATTCGCCACTGCCCGAAAGAGAGAAATTTAACGTAGTCATCCTGTAACCACTTGGGGTTCTTTTCGCCAAGAGGTTTACCGTCAACGGTCTTGTACCGTTCCACCAATTGCCTTGCCCACTCCCCCTTGTTGGCTGAGTGCCCGGAGTATGGTGGATTGCCCAACACAACCATTATCGGCTCATCTTTCTTAACCCTAGCGGCGGCGTTGGCTTCCTCGCTTATCCACTTCGCAAAGAGCGTCTCCGAGTGTTTTATAGCTTCATCCAGCGTGTTAGTCAGGTAGACGCCCAGCCGCTCATCACTCTGGAATTTATAACCGGTTTCTTGGAGTAAGAGCCCAAGCTTGAGATGAGCTACTGCATAAGGTGCCATCAGCAGTTCAAATCCAAAAAGGCGTTTCAGCAGCTTTTCGGCTACGTAGTCATTCCACATTCCTTCTTGCCCGGCGAAAGCTTGGTGAATTTCATTAATGACCATGTAAAGAAAAGTTGCCGTACCGGTAGCCGGGTCGAGTATGAGTGTGTTTTCATCGGTAAGCCCCTGCGGCTTGCCGAAGCTAGTTTTCAACAGGTGGTCGATGGAGCGGACGATATAACTGACAACCGGCTCCGGGGTGTAGTAGACGCCGCGCATCTCCCGCACCTTCGAGTCGTAAGCGGTAAGAAAAGTCTCGTAAAAATGCACCACCGGGTCTTCTTTGCCACTGTGTTTGCCGAAGTTCTTCAAGACAGCTTCCATATCGGCCTGTGCCAAAATCT